>CAVBXG010000043.1:0-21597 GCA_963599585.1 bacterium | reverse complement strand
GGGTAGTCTTTTGGGTAGTCTTTTGGGTAGTCTTTTGGGTAGTCTTTTGGGTAGTCTTTTGGGTAGTCTTTTGGGTAGTCTTTTGGGTAGTCTTTTGGGTAGTCTTTTGGGTAGTTACACGCCATAAAGTCACAACAATACTTTCATTTTTTTCTTCAATAACAGGTTCTTTCAAGCCTTTTTCTTTGCAAAGAGAAAAAACTTTTTTTATGCCAATTCCCCAATGCTCTACAAGTTCCATCTTTGCAAAAATATCTGCAAGAACTTTATTTCTGATACTTGAACTTCCATTTTTCATTTCTTCAATTGTAATTCCGCCAAAAAGTCCTCCTGGGCTAGAAATTTCTACTCTGTCATCAAAAACTGCAACTTGAATATATGACGGAGTAAGATAATTTCTATGGGTAATTGCGTTTATAATGATTTCACGGATTGCTTCAGCAGGAATTTCGTAATATTCAACACGCAGAAGACCTTCTATATGTGCACTCAGATTAATATGGGAAAGTACAAAATTATAGGCAGCTTCTATTTGTTCATAAAGAGGACCTTCAAATTCTTTTTTATCAATAAAAATATTTTTGTCTGTTCCTTTGAACCGGGCACACTGTGTTTTTGCAAAAGTGAAAGAGTTATCTGTTAGCAGCTCAAAAGCATTTGTAGCAAAAAGCCTATTGCTTTGCTTTACAAGAAGTTTCCAGCTTATTAAATTTTCTTTTGTAACTTCTTTTTTTGAATAACTGGAAATTACATTGCAAAGTTGATTTATTTTTTCTTCTTTTAATTCATTTTCAGTAAAAGGCAGTTCATCATAAGACTGATGCTTTCCATAAAGAATAAATTCTTGAACTTTTTCATAGGTTGCTCTTCTTGTTGTGGCTCCAAGTCTTATGTAAGTTCCATCCGTTATGCCTTCATTTTTTAGATAATATGGTTTATTTTGCCCCGGATAGACTTCCGCAATAATTATTGTCTTATTGTCAATTGTCTGAAAAAGAATATCTGGAATAATTGTTGGCGAACACTTTTCTGCAATTGCATTTGCTATTGAATCCATATAAGTAAAGATTTTGTCTTTGTCTACGCCAACAATTTCAAGCGTATCATCTTTTATTCCAAACACAATCCGGCCGCCTTTTGAGTTTGCAAAGGCGACTACTGTTTTTAAATATTTTTTGCTTTCAGTTGGTAAAGTTTCCTTAAATTCTAACGTACTAGACTCACCAGCTTTTATTTCTTTTTTTTCCATAATTCCCCACGAAGTCTTATTCCAGCATCTTTTCAAGTTCTGCAAGGTCAGCTGTTATTTCTTTCTGCAAATCCTTGATTTCACCTATAAGCACCTTTGGAGCAGGATATTCAACTTTTTCGTAGACGATTTCTTTATATTTATTGATGCTTAAGTCGTAGCCGTTTTCTACAATTTCTGATTTTGCCACAAAGAAAGACTTTTCTGTGCGTTTTCGGTCTTTTTCGTTTTCAAGATTGTGGTAGCGGTTTATTATGTCTGGAATGTCATTCGCTTCTACAGGCTGGCGTTTATCGTCAAGCGAAAATCCGTCTGCCTTCATGTCGTAGAACCATACGTTTTCTGTTCCGCCTGCGCCAGTTTTTGTAAATACTAAAATTCCTGTGCTTACTCCGGCGTAAGGTTTAAAAACTCCGCTTGGCATACTGATTACTGCCTGCAGCTGATGATTTTCAACAAGTTCTTTTCGCAAAGCCTTATGTGCATTGCTTGAACCAAAAAGAACTCCGTCTGGAACAATGCAGGCACACCGACCACCTTTTTTGAGCATGCGGATAAACAATGCAACAAACAAAAGTTCAGTTTTTTTAGTATTGCAAACGTCAAGAAGATTCGGGTTGATTGTAGTTTCGTTTACCGTTCCTGTAAATGGCGGATTCGCAAGAATAACATCGTACTGACCTTCTATCTCATTCGCCTTGCTTACGCCATCCTGATATGCAACTGTTGGATTTGTAATTGAATGGAGCATCAGGTTCATCGTGCTGATTCTAAGCATTGTCATATCTGTATCGAACCCGGAAACAAGCCCTTTTGTATAATGATCCCATTGCTTTTCACTCATCTTGTTTCCAAAAATATTGCGCACATAATTTGCCGCGCTAATTAAAAAACCTGCCGTACCACAAGCCGGGTCGCAAATGCAGTCATCAGGATTTGGCTGTAGAAGATTCACCATCAATTCGCGAATTTGGCGAGGCGTTCTGAACTGACCGTTTTGACCAGATGCGCTAAGTTTATCGAGCATATATTCGTAAATATCGCCAAGCATATCCTGATCTTTTATGTCGTTTTCGTAAAGTTCATCAAGACCTGTGATTATATTTACAAGAACCTGCGCGTTCGGAATCTGAAAAGTTGCGTCTTTCATAAACTTGGCAAATGCCGATTCCGTGTTTCCGTGCATTGTCTTTATAAACGCAAAAACGCCGTATTTTTCATCTTTCATCAAACTGAAAATTTCATCCGGGCTAAGATTTTTGAATTTGCTCCAGCGAAGATTTTGCTTTTCCTGGCTAAAAATGTGTTTGCCTGGAATGCCCATCATATTTTCTTTCTGTTCCGTCTCAATTTCTATGTCATCAAGCGAACGGATAAACATCAAGTAAGAAAGCTGCTCAATAACAGCAAGAGGATTTGTCATTCCTGCCGCATAAATTTTAAGCCAAATATTGTCAATCTTGTTTTTAATTTCACCTGTAATCATTTTACTACCTAATATTATAAATATAGCACATATATTGATTTTGATAAAATTAGTAAGAATGTTTTATGGATTTTTTTAGGTTGAAACAAGAATAATTAGAAGATGCAATAAATAATTTATTCCGCAAAGGCACAAAAAATCCCCTGAAAAACTTCAGAGGACTAAAAATCAGATTTTAGATTGCCCAAATGCCGAATTTTATAGAAGGAAATGTTTAGCACGCTGCTACCGTGCGCGACCCGCTTTTACTGCAAGTCCTCATTCCGCGCCGCTCCATTCCGGTCTTTCCGTGGCAATCGGGGCTAAGCTATTTCTGAAAATGCGAAAATCCAGCGCGCCCGAAAACTCCCTAACACAAAAGCAAAAATTGGTCATTCATCAAAAAATCTTCAAGGCAGATAATATAAATACCATTATCGTTGTAGTGTGGCACGATTTTTTCTTTTTGAATGATAACTTTTTTAAAACTGTCTGATATACGAAGAAGGGAATTTTCTTCCTGCTTTAGTTTTTCGCTGGAAGAAATATTTAACGCCGACTGGATATAAACCTTGCAATTTCCCTGATTTGCAACAAAATCACATTCAAGCTGCGTTTTTAATGACTTGCCATTCTTGTCTTTTGAATTATACTCAACAACTCCCACATCAACATTATAGCCACGAATTCTAAGTTCATTGTAAATCAGGTTTTCCATAAGATGAGTTTCCTCCAATTGTCTGAAATTCAACTTGGCATTGCGTAAGCCTGTGTCAGTAAAATAGTATTTTTTATTTGCCCCGATATATTTTCGACCTTTTATATCAAAACGTTGTACAGTCTGAATCAAAAAGGCATCTTCAAGATATTCCAAATAAGAAGTTATGGTTTTATTTGTGATTGTTGATTTTTTGATTGTCTTAAATGTATTTTCTATTTTTACAGGATTTGTCAATGAGCCAATGGAAGAAGCTACAACATTCAATAAGTCTTCAAATTCTGCCTTATTTCTGATTTTGTAACGGTCAATAACATCTGTAAGATAAACTTTTGAAATCAGATTAAAAAGATACTCAGATTTTTCTTTATGGCTTGCCATTGTAGCAACAAGAGGTAAACCGCCGTAAGCATAATAATCGCTCCAGGCAGAATTGAAATCATCATTTCTTGTAGAAAAAAATTCCTTAAAAGAAAGCGGATAAACCCTAATTTCATCCCCTCTGCCGCGGAACTCTGTAATCACATCTTTTACAAGAAATCTTGAATTGCTGCCAGTTACATAAACATCAATATTTGGTATATGAAGCAAGGAATTTAAGACTTCCTCAAAACCTTCAACTAACTGAATTTCATCCAGCATACAATAATATATCTGGGCATCTATGATTTTTGATTTTATATATTTGTAAAGAGATATTTTGTCACGATATTCATAATATTCCAAATCATCAAGCGGAATTTTTATTATATGATTTTCATCAACGCCTTGTTTTTTTAACTCTTCATAAAACTATTACTTGATTTTTAGTATATACGAAAAATTAAGTAATAGGAAGTCAAAACAAACACTTATGGAACTGAAACAAAAAATCTGCTCAATAATTGATGACGTGATAAATGGATAGAAGTTTTTGAAAATGCAATACGCTCTTATTTTCTAATATACTTTGTTCCACGCCCACTACCTACGGTCGTAATAATTCCGCTCTTTATCATTTTTCCTAATACGGCCTCGACTGTGGTTGGACTTATATCCGGCAAAAGATGGCATATTTCTGCCTTAGAAATCGGCAGAATGGAATTAAGAACAGTTTCTTCTATACGAGATGTTTTTGTCACTTTATTTGAATTGACAACAGCAAAACGTTTATCAAGTTCCAGATAACATTCATACAAAACACCGAGAAAATTCTGCATAAATGGAAAATAATTGTTTTTACTATCGTGCCAGTTTTCCGAAGATTTTTTTAAAGCCTGATAATACCACGCCTTGTTTTTATTTATCTGTTCTTCAAAAGAAATATATTTTCCAACATCAAATCCATTTTTATACAGCAAAAGCAATGACAAAAGCCTAGACATTCTTCCATTGCCATCTCTAAATGGATGAACACAAAGAAAATCAAGAATTACACAAGGGATAAGAAGAAGTGAATTTATATTCAAATTTGAATTCGCTTCCATGAACGCAAGAAAAAGCTGTCCCATAGCTTCTTTAGTTTCATTTGCGGGAACAGGTGTAAAACGGACTTTTTTGTAACCTTGCGCATCAATTTCAAGAATTACATTGTCATCAGTTTTGTATGAGCCAGCATAGCTGTAATCTGCCGCAGAAAGCATAGTTCTGTGCAGAGACAAAACAGTATTTTCGTTGAACTGAATATTTTGATACCCAGTATGAATCTGATTCAAAGCATCTCTATAGCCTAAAATTTCTTGTTCGTTATGATTTAGCGGAGAACTATTTTGCTGAACAATCTGAACAATTCGCTCGTCAGTAGTAACAATTCCTTCAATCTCGTTTGAATATTTTACAGATTGAATTTTTGCAATCTTTTCAAGTTCTGTAAAAATTTTCTGAAAATCATTTTTCCTAAACTGAGAAGCTATTTTTAAAGATGAGATGGAAGCCGTAACATTTACAAGACCCGCAGGTAACATTCCATTGTTCAAAAAAGAATAATCAAAATTATGCATATTCAATCCTTTTATCTGCATATAAATTATAAATTTATATGCAGATAAACGCAAGTTATATGCATATTTTAATAAAAACTTATATGCATATAATTTTTCTGTTTAGTTGCCAAACAAAAAATCCCCCGAAAAATTTCAGGGGATTAAAAAATCAGATTTTAAATTACAGAACAAAATCCAGCTTTTTACGCCAGCTTCATTTTTCCAATCAATGTAAGAACGTGATCCGGGCAGGCTTTTACGCATTCACCGCAGCTTACGCACTGATTGTAGTCAATCTGCGGAATTCCTGTGGCAATGTTTATGCAGCCGACCGGGCATTTTCTTACGCACATTCCGCACTTGAAGCAGCCTACAGAACAGTCTTTTTTTATCTGCGGCTTATTGTCGCTGTGGTTCGAGCAGCGAGCAATCGCTCCAGCCGTATCTTTTTTTATAAGAGTGAATAAATGTTTCGGGCAAGTTTTTGCGCATTTTCCGCAGCCAACGCATTTTTCCACATCAACTTTTGGCAGTCCGTCCGCGCCCATTGTAATTGCGCCAAACGGACACGCTTCTACGCAGTCGCCAAAACCGATACAGCCAAACGCGCATTTCTTTGTTCCATTCATTGTAAGCTGAGCCGCGGCACAAGTCTTTACGCCTTCATACTCGCCTTTTTCCTGCGCGCATTCGTTTGTTCCGGCACAAGCCAGAAAAGCTATTTTCGGTTCAGAACTGCCTGCAGAAACTCCCATGACCTCGGCAACTTTTGCGGCAACAGAAGCACCACCGGCAACACAGCCAGTCACTTCAGCCTCACCTTTTACAACCGCCTCCGCAAACGCATCGCAACCTGCATAACCGCAGCCACCGCAATTCGCTCCGCTCAACGCATCGCGAACTTCCTGAACTTTTGGATCAACCTGAACCGCAAAGATTTTCTTAAAAAGACCAAGCAAAAGTCCAAGCGCAAATCCAATTACAATGGCAACAATTATTGTATATATAATTAAATTCATATTTCTACCTTTGATTTCCTGATTTTTTCAGTTATTTAATCAATCCTTTAAAGCCCATGAATGCCAGCGAAAGAAGTCCGGCTGCAACATACAAAATAGGTGTTCCTTTAAAACTCTGCGGAATATTCGCAATCTTCAACCTTGAACGAACGCCAGACATAATAACCATGCTCAAAAGGAATCCGGCGGCAGTTCCCAACGCGTAAACCAAACTCTGAACATAACCGTAGTCTTTTCCGATGCAGTTGATTGTTACACCAAGAACGGCGCAGTTCGTTGTTATAAGCGCAAGGTAAACGCCCATTGACTTATACAATGAAGGAATTGATTTTTTCAGGAAGAATTCCACAAGCTGAACCAGCGACGCAATCACAAGAATAAAGAACAAAGTCTGAAGAAACTGAAGTCCAAGCGGAACCATAACAAGTTTGTAAATCGGCCAGGTTACAGCAGTTGCAAGAACGATTACAAAAGAAGTCGCGATTCCCATTCCGGCTGCCTTGTCCGTTTCGCTGGTCATTCCGATAAAAGGACAAATTGCAAGATATTGAATAAAAACAACGTTATCAACAATTGCAGATTTCAAGAAAAGTTTAATCAAATCAAGCATTATTTTCCTCCAGTTTTTTCTGACTCAGCAGGTTTTGCGCCGCACGCAGAAGAACAGCATGAACAGTCAGCGCAGTCCTCAACTTTTGCTTCCTCAAGTTTTTTGCCGTTTTTCTTTGCGGCAACATATTTTCCAAACTGAACAAGCGCACCCAAAAATCCAAAAACCAAGAATCCGCCCGGCGCGCTGTTAAAAACGCCAATCCGGTACGCCTCTGGAATCACTGTAACCATCAGCGGAGTTCCAGCCATCAAAGTTCCGCCGCCAAGCAGTTCCCGGAAGAACGCAATCAGAACAAGAACGATTGTGTAGCCAAGCCCCATTCCAAGCGCATCAAGAATTGAATTTCCAACATTATTTTTTGAAGCGAACGCCTCAACGCGCCCCATGATAATGCAGTTTACTACAATCAATGGAAGAAAAACGCCAAGTGCCTCATAAAGAGACTCAACATAAGCATTAAGCACAAGCTGAACAATCGTTGTAAAAGCCGCAATAATAATGATAAAAACCGGCAGACGAATCGCAGAAGGAATAAATTTCCTGAAAATACTGATTACAATCTCGCTCATAACAAGAACGAAAAGCATTCCCATTCCCATGCCAAGACCATTAAAAATGCTTGTTGTAACTCCCAAAGAAGAGCACAAGCCAATATTCAACACAAGAAGCGGATTTTCCTTTAAAAATCCGTTTGTAAAAATCTGAAGGTGCTTATTCATCCTTACCTCCAATGTATGAAAGCAAAGTTTCTGTGCCGGCTTTTAATAAATTTGCAACGCCGTTGCTGGTGATTGTCGCGCCAGAAATCGCATCAAAATTCTTGTCTTTTTCAAAACCGTCCTTTGCGTTTTTTCCTTCAAACTGACCATAGAAAGTCTTTCCATTTGGCAATTTAAAAGTTGAATCGCTTGCTTTCAACCCGAATCCCGGAGAATCAGTATTTTTCAGGAACTGAACACCAGTAATCGTGCCGTCCGCAGCCATTCCAACAATAAGAGTCGCAGAATCATAAGTCGGACCGGAAACCTGCGCCGCCCCACCTGCAATTTTTCCGTCTTTTTCAGCAAGAATCAGGCTTTCAATTTTGATTGAACCGACATTTTTTGGCTCGTAGTCATTTTTTTGAGAAAAAGAATAGCCTTCACCCGGAAAAAACGATTCCATCGCCTTGTTGACCTTTGCCATCTGGTTCTGTTCAATTTTTGGAGCCGTAAAATTATTCACAACCGCAAGAACCGTGCATGAGACAACCGCATAAACCGCAAGTGTAACACCAAGTTTTATCATGCTGAAAATTGAATCATCATTTTTTGCACTAGTCATTCTTGCCTCCGTCTTTTGTTGCCTCTGAATCAGCAGAAACCGGGATTTTTCGTTCTTTCGCAGAATTCAAGTCGAATTCCATGTTGATTTTCGCAGTTTCCGGGCGGCGATGACCTTTTTTTCCGTAACCGTACATTCTTCCTGTAACATTGTTAAGGAACGGAACAACCGCGTTCATTATCAAAATGCTGAACATAACGCCTTCCGGGTAGCCGCCGAATTTTCTTACCAAAAATGTTATAAGTCCAGCACCCGCACCAAAAATCAGTCTTCCAGGTTTTGTAACAGGAGCTGTAGCATAATCTGTAATCATAAAAGTCGCGCCAAAAATCAGACCGCCAGTAAGAAGCGCAATTCCAACATCAGAAAGCGCGGAAGAAATTCCTGCCGAAATTCCAGCAAAGAAAGTGCAGATAACAACTGTTCCAACCATCGCAAGCGGCGCACGCCAGTCAATGATTTTTGTAACCAAAAGGAAAACAAAAGAAACCAGAATCAAAAGAATTGAAGTTTCACCGATACAACCTGCGCGGTTTCCTATGAAAAACTGCAAAAAGTCAAAATTCTCAAGAGTTCCAGCCTTAATCTGGCTCAAAACAGTCGCGGAAGTAATTCCATCCCATTTTGTAGACTGAGACATTGCGTCAATCTGCTCCGGGGAAAGTCCTTTTTCGGCAAGCTCCCTAAAAATACGCGGAACTAGATTTGGATCAAACCATGTTGCCCCGATTGCAGCCGGAAAACTTATGAACAGGAACGCACGTCCAGTCAGAGCCGGGTTAAAAACATTGCTTCCGATTCCGCCAAAAAGACCTTTTGCAATGACCATCGCAACAAAATCGCCAACAAGAACCATCCAGAATGGAACTGTAGAAGGCAAAACCAGCGCAAGCATAACGCCACTTACCGCCGCCGAAAGATTTGCGACAACGATTTTCTGTCCGGTGATTTTCTGGAAAAGTGCCTCAAAAAACACGCAGCCAAGAACGCTAAAAAGCACAACCGCCAAAGCCCTAAAGCC
The DNA here is from genome assembly GCA_963599585.1 of bacterium. Taxonomy (GTDB): domain Bacteria; phylum Spirochaetota; class Spirochaetia; order Treponematales; family Treponemataceae; genus Treponema_D. The sequence goes on along the minus strand of CAVBXG010000043.1, from coordinate 12,228 downwards.
AAAAAACACAGTTCCGGCAACAACTTCCGGCAGAAGAGCAACCAGAACGCAAGCCATAATTTTCTGGGTGGAATTTCCAAGCGAAAAATGCGGACTTGAAGAAATATGGAATTTTATATCTGTCATTTTTTTACCGTTCCTTCAGTTTTATTTTTTTCCTGCGCCATCTTCATGCGCACAATCCCTTTACCAAGCCTGATTCTTTGAACAATCTTTATGTGGCTCGGGCATACAAACGCGCAGCATCCACATTCAATACAGTCCATAAGACCAAAACGCTTTGCCTTGTCCACATTTCCTTCCTTCAAAGAACGAAGAATCATCACAGGAGCCAGACGCATCGCACAAGTGCCTGCGCATCTTCCGCAGCTAATGCACTGGTCTTCCTCCGCAAGGCAAGTCTCTTCTTTTGTAAGGAATGTAACGCCGCTAGTTCCTTTAGCAACCGGGAATCCAGTCGAACTCATCGCAAAACCCATCATAGGTCCGCCGGAAATACACTTTACAGCCGAACCTTCCTTTAAATTAAAAGTCTCAGGCATCAAGTCGCTTATTAAAGTTCCAATCGGAACACGCACATTGCAAGGCTTTTCAACCGCGCCGCCAGAAATCGTAAGGCTTCGCTCAATCAGCGGCATTCCAAGGCGGAACGCATCACTTATCGCGCATACAGTTCCAACGTTGCAGATAATACAGCCAGCATCAGCCGGAAGTTTTGCGCTAGGAATCTCAATTCCAAGACAAGATTCTACAATGAATTTTTCAGAACCCTGAGGATATTTTGTCTTCACAAGACAAACTGAAATATCATCACCGTAGCCCTTCTTTTCAATCTCCGCCTCAAGAAGCGGTTTTATGTAAGATTTATTGTCTTCCAGCGCAATAATTCCAGCCGCGCCAACAAGATTCAGGACAATCGCAAGCCCGTCAATAACTTTTTCCGGAGTCTCCTGCATTGTCCGCTCATCACAAGTCAAATACGGCTCACATTCCGCGGCGTTCACAAGCACGTACTCAATATCCTTGTCCGCAGGGGGATTCAGCTTAACATGAGCCGGAAAAGATGCACCGCCCATTCCGACAATCCCCGCATCCTTGATTCTCGCCAAAGCCACATCGTGCCCGCAAGTGAACGGATCGAGCGGCTCCATAAAATCAGTTTCGCCAGAATCATTTGCCTGAATAACAATGCAAGGCGCCATTCCGTTGCCAGTAACAATATTATTCGCAATTTTCTTTACAGTTCCTGCCACAGAAGCGTGAACCGGACAATTCATAAATTTTTCACCAGTTGCAATAACCTGACCTTTTTTTACAACATCGCCAACTTTTACAACAGGACTATTCGGAGCACCGCCCATAGTAACAGGAATTGTCACCGTTTTAGACGCCGGAAAAGCTGGAGTAATCGGACATTTGTTGCTCAATTCCTTCATTTCCTTTGGGTGAATGCCACCTTTAAAAGTATGCAGTTTCTTCATAGCTCAAATTATACAATAAGCAAAAAAACGTGTCTATTTTTTTACAGCACAAAGAATTGAATTAGCCTAAGCTAACTTTTATATTTCAGGGCGAAATTCCTTCATCACAGACAGAGTCGGAATGTCGGGTTTTATTTTTTGTGAAAGAAATTGAATCAGCTACCAGAAAAAGCGCGACAATTCGCTATGCTGAGAGTACAAAGTATCAGACTGCGCAATTTTTGTTCAAAATTGCTTGCCATCTCTCAGAATAGCTCGGTTGTCGCTTTCTTTTTCTTCCCGCTTATTCAATTTGTTGGTTCAGCATTAAAACCCGACATTCCGATTCAGTCAAAACTCCACAAAACACAAATCACTCCTGAAAACCGCACTTCCGCGGCCCGCTCACGCTCGGTCTTGGCGCACGCGCCAATCCTTTTGCCTCCGGCAAAACCGCTCCACCACGGCGCAAGTGGATTCAGATTTTCCCCTTTAAAAATTCTATGCAAATTCATTATACTAAAACCATGAACGAACAAATCAAATCAGAATTATTTTCATATATAAAAGAAAGCAAAAATCAGATGGTTCAGCTGGAGTCGCTTTTGACTTCGCACCCTGCACTTGCCCCGGAAAACGGCGGTCAGGGAGAAATTGAAAAGGCAAAGGCTCTTGTTGAATGGCTAAAGGCACAAGGCGTAAAGGATTTCCATATTGAAGAATTTGACGCCCCGGACTCGCGGGTAGAAAGCGGAATCCGCCCGAACATTGTTGTTACAATTCCCGGCGAAAAAGATGACTACAACATTTGGGTTATGGCGCATCTGGACGTTGTTCCTATAGGAAATTTAAAGCTGTGGAACACCGATCCTTGGCGCGTCACTGAAAAAGACGGAAAAATCTACGGCCGTGGCGTGGAAGACAATCAGCAGGGACTTGTTTCCGGCGTTTTTGCGGGACTCTCATTCATCAAAAAAAATGTAAAACCTGCGCACACGGTAAAACTTCTTTTTATGGCGGATGAGGAAGTCGGTTCAGCATACGGAATGATTTGGCTTCTGCACAACACAAAAATCTTCAAAAAAAATGATATTTATCTTATTCCGGACGGCGGCGACAAAAACGGCGAGACAATTGAAATCGCTGAAAAAAATATTCTTTGGCTGAAAATCACCGTAAAAGGAAAACAGTGCCACGGTTCACGTCCTGACCAAGGAAACAATGCCTGCCTTGCCGCATGTGACCTTAGCATAAGACTGAACGCAATGCAGAACACTTTTAATAGAAGAAATCCGCTTTTTTCACCGGATTATTCAACGTTTCAGCCGACAATGCGCTTCGCAAATGTTGAAGGCGTGAACATAATTCCCGGCGAGGACACTTTTTGCATGGACTGCAGAATTTTGCCTTGCTATACAATCGCAGAAGTTTTAAAGGAAACCGAAAATCAGATTGCTGAAACAGAGAAACTCTACAATGTAAAAATTTCCTATGAAATCATTCAGAAATCAGAAAGCCCGGCGACTCCAGAAAATGCGGCGGTTGTAACAAAACTGAAAGCAGCCATAAAAGCCGCGCACGGAATTGAAGCAAGAACAATCGGAATTGGCGGAGGAACTGTAGGCGCAGAACTCAGGCGCGAAGGAATGGACTGCGTTGTGTGGAGCACAATGGATGAGCTTGCCCATATGCCTAACGAATACTGTATTGTTGAAAATATTATAAAAGACGCGCTTACCCTGGCGGAACTTTTCTGCCAGGAATAAGCAAAGTTCAGGGATTTTTTTAATTGTCTATCTGACCTTAAAGAAAAGCCCGATTACTGCAACCGTAATCAAAAGCTGCATAATCATAAACTTTAGAAGAACCTGAGTCGCGGACCAGCCTCTGTTTTTTCTCATGTGATCGTGCAGCGGAAAACGGATATTCTCAAAAATCTTTATATTAAAGAACCGAAGCAGAAAAACCTTTACAAGGCCCATTCCACCGTTCAAAAAGATAATTGTTGATGTTGCAAGGCACAAAAGCGGGTTTCCACTTATAAGAATTGCGCAACCGATAAAAAATCCCAAAGCACGGCTTCCTGCATCACCCATCAGAACATGGCTAGGATAAGCATTGTGCCACAAGTATCCTGTAAGAACGCCGGCAAGCGCAAACGCCATCACAGCCCATTTTGCTCCATCTGCAAGATGAGGAACAAGAAGATACCTTGAAATATCAATATGCCCAAGAATAAAGTAAAAAATTATTCCCATTGTAATCAGCGCAATCAGAACAAGAGTTCCGCTCAAACCATCAACGCCATCAGTGCAGTTTGTTGTGTTTATGGAAGCCCATAAAAGAATCACGCCAATAACAACATAAACAACAGGATTAATAGCAATAAGATGAGAAACAAAAGGAAGCCAGAAATAAACTACTCCATCCGCTGACTGTCTTTTTGCAATGTAGTAAAGAAGAACAGAAGCCGCAATGCTGATAATCAAATCAAGCGCGCCTTTCAAATATTCGCCCCAGCTTGCAACGCTCTTGTCATCAAGGAATCCGGTGAGCATTGTAATCCAGGTAAGCAAAAGAATTCCGCCTTGCGCCCAGCCCATAGGCACAAAAACAAGGCAAAGCAGCACAAAAGTTGTTATAAAGACTACACCAGCTCCAGTCGGTTTTCCTTTTGCGGCTTCCGCAGTCAGCGTAAATTCCCGGCCTCGGTCATGCGGAAGAATGTTGTAAAATTTCGGAAGAAATTTGTACATAAGAAAAAAACCACTATATAAAGAAAGAATTATCAAAACCGCATAAGACTGAAGCAAACGCGCCGGTCCAAAAAAGTTTTGAAGATACGCACCAAGATAATAAAGCATAAAATCCTCAGTAATATTTTTTTCTGAATGGTGAATTTTTTGTATATTCTGAAAGAAATTGAATCCGCTTCCAGTCAAAAGTCAAGTATTGGCTATGGTGAAGTGTTTTTTGGGAAGAATTATTTCCGGTTTTACTTCGCAAAATCCTCAATAATTCTTTTATGCCATTCGGCAAAAATCGCAGAACATAAAATGTTCTGCTTCGCGAGTTTTCCAATGAAAACTCGCCACTTCAAAGACGCCAAACTTGCCTTTTTCCTTCGCGCTGATTCAATTTATTACTCAGCAAAAATTCAACATTCAGCCTGTTAAGCTCAAACTGACAAATGCTGGATTCCGGTAAAAATCATTGAAATGTCGTGGTCGTTGCAATACTGGATAAATTCCGCATCACATTCAACGCCGCCGGTCTGGATTATTGCCTTGATTCCAACATCTGCAAGTTTTTTTGCGTACTCGTCAAAATAAATGACAGAATCGCTTATTAGAATTTCGGAATTTCGGTCTTTGCAGATTAGATTATTATTCTGGTTATTTTCAAAATATTCACCGGCATCCTGCAAAGCGTATCGCACCGCCCTTTTGCGGCTCGTGTTTCCAGCAGAAATTCCCACCGCAGAAAAGTCGTTCACAACAACAGCCGCATCAGATTTGCACGTCATCGCAACCAACATTCCAAAAGCCATTGAGTCAACCTGCGCCTGTGTCGGCCGTTTTTGGGTAACAACGCTAAGTTTTGTGAACATTTTTGAATCCGGCTCCTGAAGCATAAATCCGCCGTCAATAGTTGCCATCTCGTAATAATCGCTTATAAAACGCGACGAAATCACAAGACGCATATCTTTTTTCGCAGAAAAAATTTCTTTCGCCTCTTTTGTAAAATCCGGCGCAATAATCGCACGGAAATCAACATTCACAAGCTCGCGCGCGGCTTCCTCATCAACAACTGAACTGCATCCAAAAGTTGAGCCTTTAAAAGAATCCGGCTCGCACGAATAAGTTTTTCTGAAAGATTCCAAAAGCGTTCCGCCTAAAGAAGCTCCAATCGGATTTGAATTCTTTATTCCGATTGTAAAAACCGAGCTTGCCGCCGGAGTAAACTGCGTTGTGAACGGATAATTATTGCAGTCAACGCTGTCAACTGTGAACGGACTTTTTAAAATCCTTGTAAAAATGCTGATTGCTTTCCAGGCGGCAAAACAATTTTCATAAAGATTCAGGTTCATTTCCTTGCCCTGGATTTTTTTCATTCCAGAGAGCGTGCCTTCCTTATCATTAAGAGAATAAAGATATGCGCTCTGATGATCATTTGAGCCGTGATGAAGCTTCCCCACAAATTTAAAAGGAACCATAAAATACGGCAGAAAAGGAATTCCTTTCAAACCCTCTGAAATAGAAACAGAATTCGCCGCATTGCACGCCGCAACCTGGTTCAACGCCTTTGAGGCAAGATAAAGCCTGAATTCGTCAGAAATACTGTCGTTTTTCATCTGAATAATCGCTTCCTGATAATCCGCCGGGTCGCAAAGAACAACAACATTCATGTAATTTTTCGCCGCGGAAGCCAGCAAGGTCATTTCCTTAAGCTCAATGCAGTTGTCAGTTTTGTCAACTTCAAGAAAATCATTTATCTTGTGAAAAGCCGGCTCAACATTCATACAAACAAGATTCACAACGGATTCCGTATAAAACGAACTTGCAAGAAGATTTCTTCCCGCGGCAAGAACCGAATGAATCAAGCTGATAAAACTGTCATCAGAGTTCGCGTTGTGTTCAAGCTGCTTTGTAAAAGTGTAAGGAATATTGTTTTCCGCAAGAAATTTTGCCGTCTCTCCGGCAGAAAGAATTTCCCAGTCATCGTGAACTAAATACTGCGCCAACGTTGCAAGTTTTTCAAAATTAGTTGTATAAAGAATCGCCTTTTTTTTCATAAAATTATAATATACTGTAAAAATGAGTTTTTCAATTTCATGGACCGATTTTCCAGAAAAAGCGGACGCAAAAGACTTTGCAGAACATTTTTTTCTTGAAAAAGATGAATCAAAATCAATAAATTCCTCAAAAAGCAATGTCTGCCATACTTTTATTGAAGGCGACAATTTTCCCGCGCTAAAACTTCTTTCAGATTACAGGCAAAAAATCGATTTTATCTACACAGATCCGCCCTACAACACAGGAAAAAAATTCACCTATAACGACAACATGCAGACTGACGAATGGCTTAGCTTTATGCACCGCAGACTTTCCACCGCGCGCGAACTTTTAAAGGATTCCGGCTGCATTTTCATTGCAATCGGGCAGGAACAGGTTCATCTACTGAAAATTTTGTGCGACCAGATTTTTAGCGCGGAAAATTTTGTGAACGATTTTATGTGGCTACACGGAAAAGGAAAAAAAGACCGCTGGAGCCGCACAATGCAGCAGTCAAACTTGTGCTACGCAAAAAACAAAAAAAAGCTGAAGGAATTTACAGATTTTGAAGAAACAGAATGGGCGCAAAAAAACATTGACGGCGACAAAAGAGGCGCATGGTTTTCTGGAAGCATAAGTTTTGACGAAAAACGCTCAAACCCGAAAAACGTGAATTTTTACGAAATCGTCTCGCCAAGCGGGATTCACTGGCGGCGGCAATGGCTTGTCTCAAAAGACGAAATGGCTCGGCTTATAAAAGAAGACAAAATTTACTGGGGAAAAGCCCCGGAATTTTCAAATGTTCCCCGGAAAAAAGTTTTTAACAGCGAAACCGTTGAAATAATCCCAAAAAATATAATTGACGGCGCAGAAAGCACAAGAGCCGCGCAAAATCATCTGGACAATCTTCTTGGCGAGCAAAAATCCTTTGACAATCCTAAGCCGGTGAACCTGATTCAGCATTTGCTCCAGATTTCAAATATGCCAAAAAACATAACGGTCATGGATTTTTTTGCCGGAAGCGGCTCAACCCTGGAGGCAACAGTCGAGCAGAACCAGCTTGACGGCGGAACAAGAAAATGCATTCTTCTTCAAAAACCCGAAAAAATCGAAAAACCCTCAAAATTCCAGAACATTGCGGAACTTTGCCACGCCCGGATAAAAGCAGTCCTTAGCAAAACTCAAGATTCACTTGAATATCTCCGCGTGAAAGAAATTCCTTAAAAAATCCATTTTTCTTTTAACCATCAGCGAATTGTTTCAGTACGCGACCCGCTTTTACTGCAAGTCCTCAAACTTCGTTTTCCGGTCTTTCCGTGGCAATCGGGGCTAAGTCCCTTCAAAAAATCAAGTTTTTTCAGCGCGTCTGCAAAAACTGCCTATTTTTCCATCAATTTTTTCAATGCTTCCACGCGTTCAACCAAAGTCGGGTGATTGTAGTTCCAGGCAACGTACAGTTTTGGCGGAAAAAGTTCACTCAAATTTTCACTGTTAAGTTTTATGAGCGCAGAAACAAGATGTTCCGGATGTCTCGTGAGTTCAGCCGAAAATCTGTCCGCGGCAAATTCATCCTTTCTGCTTGAAAAATTAATGAGCGGCGAAAAAATCTCAGAAAGCGAGCCTGCAACAAGATTCGCTAAAAAAAGCCCGATAAACTGGACTGACTCAACTTTTATTCCAGTCAGCGCAAAACCAAATCCTGTGTAGATAGAAGTTGACTGCGCAATTTTGTACAGAATGAACATCAGCACAAATTCAACAGGAATCATAACGCAAAAACGGCGGATAATATGATGAAGTTTGTAATGACCAAGCTCATGGCCAAGAACCGCAACAAGTTCATCGGTTGTAAGTTGCTTTACCAGCGTGTCGTACAGAACAATGCGCTTCGATTTTCCGATTCCGCCAAAATATGCGTTTGAATGTCCGCTGCGCTTAGAAGCGTCCATCACAAAAATTCCAGAAGATTTGAACCCAAGATTCTGCATAAGCTCAGTGATTTTTGTTTTAAGCTCGCCGTCCTCAAGCGGAACAAATTTGTTAAAAATCGGCGCGATAACCAGCGGATAAAGAATCTGCATTACAAAAGTGAACGCAAAAAGCACAACGGTAAGGAAAATCCACCAGCCGTGTGGAAAAGCGACAAGAATTCCAATCATTGCGGCAAGCAGCACAGCGGAAAGCACAAGCGACATGGCAATTCCTTTTACCTGATCCACAAGCCAAAGTTTCAACGTCATATTTGAAAAACCAAAAGATTTTTCTATTTTAAATTCTCCAATCAAGTCAAAAGGAATGTCTAAAATTCCTTCTGGAATCCCGGCAAGAATAAGAAAGCAGAAGGCGCAAAAATATGTTGACCAGTAACCGTCTGGAAATCCTGTGAAACGGCAGACAATGTTCAAAAGCCACGGATAAAATCCTGAAAAAACTAGAATCAATGTCAAAAAAATTGCACACAACGAGCGTGGAATCCAAAAGAAATATTTTGCGTTTTCATACGCGTTGATTGAAGCAAGTTTTTTTGTATCAAAAACTGAAGATTCAGGAATTTCTTTCAACTCATCGGGAATTTTTCCGCCGTTTTTTACACGCGCCCGCCAATCAATAAATTCAAGAAAATGATTTATCAAAAAGCTAAGAAGCGTTCCTACAGCAAAAATAATCACAAACGGATTACTGACTACAATTTTTTCCATATTTTTGTTCCCCCGCGGTTTTATTAAGATTTACAGGTTTTCCGCAATGTCGTAAATCATTTTTTCAGATTTTTCCCAGCCAAGGCACGCATCGGTAATTGATTTTCCGTAGCAACCGTCGCCCGGTTTCTGGTTTCCGTCCTCAATGTAGCTTTCAACCATAAAACCTTTTACAAGTTTCGCAATCCGTTCGCTGTGCTTTGCGGAATTCAAGACATCGTTCACAATGCGCGGCTGCTCAAAAGGATTTTTTCCTGAGTTTGCGTGGTTGCAGTCAACAATCACCGCCGGATTTGTAAGTTCCGGGCTTGCCTCGTAAACATCGCAAAGACGGATTATGTCCTCATAATGATAATTCGGGCGGGATTTTCCCATTTTATTTGTGTAGCCACGAAGAATCGCGTGGCAATGAGCATTTCCGTGCGAATGAACTTCCCAGCCGCGGTAAATGAATGTATGGTGCCCCTGCGCCGCGTGAATCGCATTCATCATGACAGAATAATCGCCGGAAGTCGGATTTTTCATTCCAACTGGAACATTGATTGCGCTTGCAACAAGCCGATGCTGCTGGTCTTCAACAGAACGAGCACCGATTGCCACATACGCCAGAATATCATCAAGATACTTGTAGTTTTCCGGGTAAAGCATTTCGTCCGCGCAAGAAAATCCAGTTTCCTTCAACGCCCGCATGTGCATGTGGCGTGTCGCAATAATACCTTTCACCAAATCAGGTTTTTCAGTAGGATCAGGCTGATGAAGCATTCCCTTGTAGCCTTCACCGGTTGTGCGCGGTTTGTTTGTGTAAATCCTAGGAATAATAAAAATCTTGTCCTTGACTTTTTCCTGAACTTTAACAAGACGGGAGATATAGTCAATAACGCTGTCCTCATTATCTGCGGAACATGGACCAATAATAAGAAGCTTTCTGTTGTCTTTTCCTTCAAAAATTGCCTCAATCTGTTTCTGGCGGTCTGCAACAGTTTTTTCCATTTCGGCTGTAACTGGAAACATTTCCTTTATTTCTGCTGGAATAGCAAGTTTTTTAATAAAATCGCAGTTCATAAATCATCCTCTGTAAATCGTGGAATTTTTTGTTTTTTATTTTATATGAAAATTTTTATGGATTGTGAAAAACGCTTACGCTTTTATCCTTCTCCAAAAAAAGCAATTTCATGAAAAAAACTTAAATTTCACTTGATTAAATATACCTAAAATATTGGTTCGGTAAAAGTCCGGCTTGGAAAATTCTTGTTTTCTTATTAGTTCGCAAGTTTTTTCATGTTTTCTTCGGAGAATTCAAAATAGGTTCTGCCTTTTTCTTGCTCTGCGCCCAGCCTAAAATAATAATCTATCGCATCTTTGTTAAAATCCAGCGCATTCCATTCCAAGGCGGAAAATCCGTCTGCCAAAACTGACTTGCAGATAAATGAAAGAATTTTTGTTCCATAGCCTTTTCCCCGGAATTCAGGCTTTACAAAAATATCTTCAAGATGAATTTTTCCGTGCGCGGAATACGAACCGTAAATTGGATAAAAAATCGCGTATCCGACCGCATTGCCTTCTGTTTCTGCCAGCAGAGCCGTGGCGATTTTCCGGTCAAAAAGCCAATGGCACATTTCCTGCTCTGAACCGGTAACGTCCTGCGGACGCCGCTCGTGTTGGGCGAGCCCCAAAATCAGCTCGCGCAGAATTTTTATATCTTCTTTTTTTGCCTCTCGAATTTTCAAGTTATCCATAAAAACCTCTTTTGAAAAACTATATCACATCAGCACAAAAAAAATCAGCAAGAAAAAAACAATTATTTTATTTGACGAATTCTGTTTCCAGACATTAAATTAAAGTAACGTGAAATTTGAGTTTTTATACATCTTCTGAAAAATCGCTCACAGCGAATTTCCAATTTGCTCCAGATGGTTGGGCTCGCGCTTCGCTTGCAAGAATTTGGGTGCTCCGCACTTTAATTTCTTTTATCGCCCAAAATCTTCACAAATTGTAACTTCGCCTGCGCTTTTATAACATCAACCAAACTCAAACTTCACAAAAATAACCTTATTAAGGAGAGCTTATGGATAACAAGGCTTTATACAATCTTTCTTATGGCGTATTTGTTTTAGGAACTTGCGATGGCGAAAAAATCAACGCATGCATAACAAACACTTGCATTCAAGTTGCAAGCAACCCGATAAGAATCGCAATTTCTGTTTTAAACCAAAATCTGACCTGCGACATGATAAAATCTTCAGGAGTTTTCAACCTTTCAGTCCTGGACAATTCCTGCACATTCGACCTTATAAAACACTTCGGCATGCAAAGCGGAAAAAACGTTGATAAATTCGCGGATTTTCCCCACGGGACAGATGAGAACGGCTGTCCCTACATAAAACAGTCTGTCTGCTCAGTTTTAAGATGCAAAGTTCTTTCGAGCACCGATTTGGGAAGCCACACGCTTTTCATTGCAGAAGTCCAGAACGCATTCATCGTAAGCAAAAATCCGCCGCTAACCTACGCCGACTACCAGAACAAAATAAAGCCAAAACAAACCGTAAACAACGAAAAGAAAATAATAGGCTGGCGTTGTAAAATCTGCGGCTACGAATACATGAATCCAGAACTTCCAGCCGACTTTGAATGCCCACTCTGCGGTCACCCGGCAGAAGATTTCGAGCCGATTTACGCAGAATAAAAATTGCTGTAACCTGCAAACATGATTCAAATTAGAAAAGCAACGGACGCGGACATTGACGCACTGATAAAAGCACGCTGCCGAACAATGCGCGAAGTATGCGGCTTTGGTGAAGACTACGAATTTTCCGCCGAGTTCATGGAAGCCACAAAACAATACTTTTTGCACGGCGACGGAACAACCGTGCTTGCAATCGATAATTCTTACGAACCTGCGCAAATCGTGGGAAACGCAACGATCTGCTACACAAACATGATGCCGACATTCTCTCATCCAAGCGGAAAACGCGCACACCTGATGAACGTGCACGTTGAAAAAGAATTCCGCCGTAAAGGAATCGCCCACAAAATGATTGAGTTTCTTGTTGACGATGCAAAAGAACGCGGTGTTTCCGAAATCAGCCTGGACGCAACCGACGACGGCCGAAAACTTTACGAAGCAATGGGCTGGCACACAAACAATGAAGCGATGGTGAAGGATTTATAAAGCGAGGGAAAACAACTTTATGCCCCTGTCATAAAGGACCCTGTAAAATAAAGTGTGTAAATGGCTAACAAAAAAATGATACTCTATAGGAGGAGTACAATGTTGGCCAAAACAAAAGAAAAAGA
>CAVBXG010000042.1:0-21634 GCA_963599585.1 bacterium | reverse complement strand
AAAAAGACTGTTCCAATAATAATGCTTAAAAATATAACTATATAAAACATAAAAACCTCTGATTAAAAACAAAACTCTCTCCTCAATCAAAATTAGTTAAAGAAATATGCGCAAACCGCAACTACTCCTGTAAAAGCAAGGAGTCCAATAATAAGTGGAAACATACAATCCCCCTAAGTGATTTTGTGAGAAAATAAAAATGTAAAATGATAAAAAAAATCGGGGAAAAACTACAAAAGCGTCTGCAAGTAAATAATGGACTTGAGATATTTATTTTTTGAGAGAACTAGTTTCTTTTGAAAAAATTTAAAAACAAAGAATGAACAGACAGTTTTTGCGGCAACAGCAGAATCAAACCACAAAAACAGCGGGGAAATCCGCTTTTCTGCCTGAGCAATAACTTTTACAGGCTGAATTTCCAGCGCGGCAAAAATATCTTCCGTGTGAACAGAACCGTTGTCCAGCGTATGAATATTTTCGGCACGCTGGACCAGATTCGCCTCAGAAAGTTCATTAAATACAGGAACAGTAAGACTGCAAAAAACACAACAGAGAATTATTGGAATGCAGAAAAAACTGTTCCTGAACTTCATTAAAAATCAGCCCTTGTATAAAAAAATGTTGAAACAAATGCTGTTGTCAGCCCAATAAAGATTGAAAGACCAATCATGTGAACCGGAACAAATTTGCTCAAAGCCAAAGCTCCAAAACTTACTGCACTTGTAACAAAAGACAACGCAATCGCGAACGGCTCAAGTTTTGCGTCTTGAACTTCATCCACGCGCTTTTCATTTTCAATCATATAAATTACATAGTCAAGCCCAAGTCCGAACACAAGAATCATTCCCGTAATCGAAAAGAATTCAAAATGAATTCCGCAAAGCGCAAAAATCGCCGCCGTCATCAGAACAATAAGAAGCGGAACTGAAACAATTTTTGCCGTCTGCTTCATTGAATAGAAGAATTTCAAGATTATGAACAGAGCAATATAAACCACAACAAAAAGATTTAAAATCATTGAAGAAAGCCTGTCCAAATCAGCATTCATAGAACGAACCTTGCTGATAAAGAAAACATTTTCGCCATCCGCAATCGATTTATATGCATCGTAGTCAAGAACGCTTACCGGAAGCACAACCGAATAATATTTTCCGTCAATTTCGCCAAGCCAAACCGTAGAAATTGCGCTGGAAAGATATTCAGGCACATTTTTTCCGATTTCGATAAAATCATTTTCGCCGGCATTAAAATCAGAAACCAGTTTTTTTGCATAAGACGAATCGTAACCAAGATATTCATACTGTTCCGCAGCAAGAGGCATAAGTTTTGCGGCAGCCGCACGCGATTTTTTCTGCATTTCAATAGAAGGAATATATGAAGTTGTGCAGATAAATCCGCCCTTTTCCTTTCCTGCGTTCATTTTTTTTAGTTCTGCAGTGATTTTTTCCTCGTTCTGCAAAGTTTCTTCAATTGTTGAACCGCTCACAATGTACCAACCACTCGGACTATACTGAAGAACCTGAGCCGCTTCCTTTTCGTTAAGCATTTCTCGCCCTTCCATTTTATAGAGGCGTGAAAGATTGTTTTCAATTTTTACATTTTTATGGCAAATCAGCAGAACCGAAATTGAAAAAACAAACATTACCGTGATTGCAATTCTTCCAACAAATTTTTTGTTGTACCAGCTTGGCATTGTGTAATATTTCAGCAGTTTGATTTCTCGTTTTGTTTCAGGAACTTTTATGAACGGATAAACACAAATTACAGTCAAAAATGAAGAAATAATTCCGCTCATGCTGAAAACTGCCATCTGCTTCAGCAAATTGAACGGCGCAAAAACAAGAATGAAATAGCAAATCACCGTGGAAACAAGCGAAAGCGACAAACCTTTTATCAAATGATTACGAACCTGATAGCCCTTATGGCACGCAAGATTTCCTTTCCAGTTGATAAAATAATGCAAACTGTAATCAATGCACGAGCCAATCAGCGAAGTTCCAAAAACCAGCGTCAAAATGTGCATTTTTCCAAAAATCGCAAGCGTCGCAAAAATCGCCATAAGACTTGACCACAAAATTGAACCAATACTGAACAGAATCGGCGAAGGTCTCTGGAAAATCAAAAGCAAAATCACCAGAACTGCGGCCATTGAAACAGTCGAAATTGTTGAGATTTCTTTTGTTGCGTTGGTGGAACTTTTGTAACTATGAAAAGGCGTTCCCGAATAAATAAAGCGCGTTTCGCCATCTTCCAAAGGATCGCAAACCTGATGAATCTGAACAACCGCATTTTCCTTGCTTGCAAGAGCCGCGCCTTCCTTGCTGAGGATTCCGCGAATCATTACGTACCAGCGGCCATTTGACTCGCTCGCAAGAACCTCATCCTTTAAAGACATTTTTGTTCCGCTGTCCTGAAGCTGCTTCAGAAAACACAAAAGGTCGTGCTCGCCAACCATAAACGGATCAGACTCAAGATTTTCAAGCGAAGTCATTGTGAACGCGCCATAAGCCTTTGACAAAGCATCCTGCGCAAAAGCCTCCGCGCCACCTTCAGAATTGAGCTCCTCAACCGTTTCTGGTTCAATCAGGTTATATTTGTATTTGTTTATGTATTCAATTATTTTTCCAAAAGAATCCGTATTCTGATAAAGCGAAATCGACTTAAAACGCGGACTTCCTTCTAGCTGATTGTAAACTTTTTCCGCAACTTCCTTAGCCTTATTGAACTCAGGATTAGAAACAAGAATAAAGACGTTTTGCCCCGTAACTTCAGTAAGTTTTTCATCGGCAGCATTCAACGCTTTTCCCATTTCCGGTTTTGGAAGCATATTAAAAAGGTCTGCGTCAATGTTTATGCCTTTTTTTACAGAAAGCATTACGCAAAAACCAATAATAATCAGCGCATGGAAAAAAATCCAGAATTTAAAAAAAGTTTTATTTTGAAGAGAAGTAAGATTTTTCATCAGCAGTTAATTCCTTTGGATATTTTTGGTTGGTAAAATTATAAGTAATCGTGTCGCCGGTTGCTTCCGCCATTACAATTGAATTCAAATCGGCAGAATTTTCAGTCGCATTTCCACCAATCGAAAGAGATGTAAGTATTTTTTTTACCATACTGTCTTTTGGAGAAAGAACCGCTTTCCAGTCTGAGCCGGAAAAACTGAAATCAACATCAAAATTATTCTGCAAAACATCAGCATTTCCGCTGAACATTGCGCTTAAAGTTGTTGAAATGCTCGTGAAAATCTGGTTCGATGACGCGTCAATTACAGTTTCTTTTCCGTTTGCAAGAGTCTGCTTTACGCTTGTCATTCCGACAACCATTGTAGAAGGAAACGGTTTTTCTGTTTTCCACATAATTCCGTCAAGGCTGAAAATAAATGTTCCGCTGGACTTCATGGAACGGTTCACCGCAGAAATTGTTTTTACCTGCGAAAAATTTCCTGTCATATTCGGATGTTTCGCAAGATTTTTGCAGACAGAATCAAATGTTTCAGCATTTACCGATGCAATCAAAAAAAAGGCTGAAACTACAGCTAAAATGATTTTTTTCATTTCAATTTTCCTTCTTTTTTTAGTATTTTTTCAACTCTCTGAATAAACCAAGGCGTACATTCAAAGCGAGATTCGTTTGTTTTCAAATCAATTGCCATTTGAGTTGATTCCGCTTTTGTGCAAAGTTCACCTTTTTCATTGAAGATTTCATATTTAATTTTTATGCAGTTTTCATATTCAACAAGATAAGTTTTTACAGTCGCTTTATCGCCAAAATACAAAGAACGAACATATTTTAAATTGATTGAAGTTACAGGATAGGCAAAACCTTCTTTTACCATTTCCTTGTAGCCGTAACCAATTTTATCCAGAAGCGCACATCGCGCAACTTCCATATATTTTACATAATTTCCGTGCCACACAACATTCATCGCGTCAACATCGAAAAATTCCGCAGAAACAACAGTTTCATTTATAATATACGCATTTTTTTCCAAATTCGTCATTTTTTTTCACCTCCGAACAATCAAACCGCAAAATCCTCTAGTTTCCAAAAGTTATAGAAATTGTACCATTGGTACGGAAACTGAACGCAATACTTTTCCAGCTTGTCAATAAATTCCTTGCACAGCGCATGGATTTTTTCATCTCTTTTTGAATGGGAACTTTCAAAATTGACTTTCGATTTTTCAACAAAAATATGATATTTCGGTCTTAAAGAAGCAGTTTTTGTACGCAATCCAAAAACATAATAAGTCGGAGCTTTTAAAAGAAGGGCAAGAACAAAAACTCCATAAGGAAAATCCGCCTCTTTTCCAAGAAATTTTTCCCGGATAACTCTAGAGCGAGCCCTTGCGCTTGTTCTGTCGCCCGCAATCACAACAAGACCGCCATGCTCAATCTGCTCCTGAAGTTCCACAATCGTATTTACGCCAATTTCAGCAGGATCAATCACCTGAAAATCAACATTTGGATTCACTTCCTTTAAAGTGCGGTTAAACTGCTCTGTGGATTTTAGCTCCATTATCGTTGTAACAGAAATCCTTTTGCTTACTCCGTTTTCGCCAAAACTAGAAAGACTTCTTAAAAGCTCGATATTTCCAAGGTGAGAACCAATAAAAAGCGCGCCTTTTCCTTTTTCCAGCTGCAACTGAAGCGGCTTTAAATCATCATTATGAGTCACAAGCTCGTTGTAATGATAATTTCCCAGCCAACCTTCCATTTTTTCCATAACACAAAGCGAAAAAGAAAGAATCTGCTTGAACGGACTGATTCTAAAAGGAATTTTTCCATCCGTAAATTTCTTCATCTGCTTCTGGTAATTTTTTGACTCAATCCTGCCGCGCCTTGAAAAAACATAAAAAAAGAATGAAATCGGATAACTCAAGACAAAAACAATATACGCAGGCAATTTTCGCATTAAGCTAAAAATCAGCAAAAGCGGTTTATTTGAGGAAATAACTTCTTTTTCATCAGCCCAATGCAAAAGCTCTTCTGTCTTATTTTTCACACTTTCTCCGTTTTATTTTCCGCGCAACAAGAACCGGAAGCCGCAAAATCATTCCAATACAAAGCCTTGCATAAGTTCCTGCGATGCGTAAATTATCGCGCACAAGCCTAAAGTTTGAAACGCCATCCTTTGGATAGCTTACTTTTACAGACTCAGAAATAACAGGCACGCCCGCCCAGCATAAATGCACAAGAATATCAATATCGTAACCCATTCTTGCATCAAGAAAAGCATGGCTTTTTGAAATTTTATAATACGGCTCAACAGGATAAACCCTAAAACCAATCAGCGCATCCTTAATGCTCCAGTCCAAAGAAACAACATGAACCCAGCCGTTTGCTATTTTTCTTCCATTTACACGATGAGTTGGAGCATTTTTGTCATATTCAGGATAACCGCAAATAACCGCTGCCGGATTTTCTTTTGAAAGCTCAAGAAATCTTTCAACTCTTGCCGCATCATGCTGACCATCAGAATCAATCTGCAAAATGTGAGTCAAAGCCATTTCGTGCGCCTTTTCCAAGCCACTTTCCATCGCCTTGCCTTTTCCGCCGTTTTTTTTGCGCTCAACAACGGTCACAAGAGAATATTTTTTTTCAACATCGCGGATAAACGCCTTGTTTTTTTCATCATTTCCGTCATCAACAACAATGATTGGAAGCTCATACGGCAAAAGATTTTTTACAACATCCTCAAGCGTGGCACCGTGATTATAAACTGGAACAACAAATCCGTATTTCATAAAATTTTACTCAGGAATAACGCTAAAAGAGCCAGAAGAATAAACGTGCCCAGCATTTCCAGCATCATACATACTGAAAGTAACAGAACCTTTTTCAACTTTATGTTCAAGTTCCAGCTTCACATTTGAATCAGGAAGAATCGGCGCTGAAAATTTAATTCTTTTTATGTGCGGAATGTAACGCTGCGTTCCAAAATATTTTCTGCAAAAACGCGTGATAATCTCAAACTGCGCAACCGCAGGCAAAAGTTTGAATTCTGGAAAATGTCCGTCAAAAAAATCACTTGTGGCAGGAATAACAAATTCCAGCGCAACTTTATTTTCTGATTTTTCAAGCACTTTTTCGTTTTCAACGTTGTGTAAGTTAGTCATTTTATTCCTCAAATTTAGTATACCAAATTATCCGCAATGAAGAAATTCATAAAAAATTTATTCATTGAACATAGCCGCAATCTCATCCTTATGCTTTTTTCCCTGAACATCGACAGGAAGTTTTTCCACAAAACGCCATTTTTTTGGCAAAACGACATTTTCAAAATACTGCATAAGAAAATCATGGAAAAAACGGTTTATGTAATATTTTTCTGTGTTTTCAAATTTCTTTTTCCCTTCGGCATTAAGCACAATCGCCGCCGCAAGATACTGACGGACATCATTTTGAAGCGCAATAACTTTTACATCCTCAACAAGTCCAGTCTGCAAAAGCCGGTTTTCAACTTCGGTCAAAGAAATTCGTTTTTCTTCTATTTTTACAATTGAATCCGAACGCCCTTTTAAGATAAAACGTCCATCTTCAAAAAATTCCGCCAAATCAGCAGTAGCAAAACCTTCCGGATTTTTTATATACGGAGAAATAACGTGCAAACATCCGTCATCACCAAGCCAAAGTTTAGCGTTTGCAAAAGGAGTAAATTTCAAGCCATCTTTTGACTGCTGACGGTACGCAATTCCCGAAGTTTCTGTTGAACCATAAACTTCCAGCGGACAAAAACCGAATACTTTTTCAGTTTTTTCAGCAAGTTCTGTTGAACAAGCCCCGCCGCTCGTAAAAATCCACGGATTTTTCAAGGAAAGCTTTTCTTCAATTTCAACAGTGCGCTTTAAAAACGCCGGAGTCGCAATAATCATATAATTTTCGTCTGTAAGAGTTTCAAATTCTTCAGGAAACTCAATTCTTTTTCGCCTAAAAGGAACACCAAGCGTAAACGGCAGGCTCATTCCAAACAAGAATCCGTAAATATGATGCTGGCTGACCGTTGTAACAA
This sequence comes from bacterium, assembly GCA_963599585.1. Taxonomy (GTDB): domain Bacteria; phylum Spirochaetota; class Spirochaetia; order Treponematales; family Treponemataceae; genus Treponema_D. Next base: position 14,623 of record CAVBXG010000042.1, on the reverse strand, counting down.
GTTTTCTGGAAGTAAATTCCGCGCCCCACTTTGAGATTATAAACGCATTGTCCTCTTCAAATTCCTTCATTCGCTGCGGAACAGCTTTTGGCTTCCCTGTTGAACCAGAAGTGAACATCATAATGCAAGTTTCTTCACTATTTAAAACTGGAATTTCCCGGACAAATTTTTCATCTGGAACAGCAGATTCTTCCACAAGTTTCGGAATAAAAGTCGCGCCCTCAACATTCTGATCCGTTAAAAATCCAACGCCCGGCTTTTTGATTTCCGCAATAAAACTTTCAGAAATATTCTGCGTAAGAAGAATCCGTTTTTTGCACTGAAGCAAAGCCACAAACGCGCACAAAAAATACCAGTAATCCTCGCAATGCAGAATCCAGTCACTTTCAGATTTTCCAGAGACAAACGCCCGAATTTTTGCGCTATCAACCAAGAAATCTTTCCACGTTTTGTATATTTTTTTAGACCAGCAATCCTCATAGCAAAGAATATGCTCATCTTTTCTAGAATCAGACTTAAATTTTGTAAAAGAAAAAGCTTTTATCATTTTTTTATCCACCATTTTTCGGACAACAAATTCCACTGCAAAAAGAAGCCCCATAAGCACATAAGAAATTCCGCCGTTATAAACAGACCAAATTTTGTCGTTCAGAGCATCATTTCCAAAATCATAAAGCGCCGTAAATGCAGAAACGCTTCCATTCAAAATAAAAAAAACGCACCAAACAACTGTAACTTTTTTGCAATAAGCGTTTACCTGCGACTCAAAAGAAGAACCTTTTATTGACTTGTCGCCAAGACACGCAAACCTAAAAATAATATTCGGCTTAAAAAACAAAGAAGAACCAAACACAAAAAGCATTGTTGCGCTGATTACAACCGAATAAAGTTTCAGGAAAATCTTCTTGTTAAAAACAAAACAAAGAATTCCTGCCAATAAAAAAAGCGCTGAACTTAGCATTGGCCGCCAGTCTAGCGCTTTTTTTTCTGATTTACCGTCAGATTTGCGGCTGCCAGTCGCACTCAAGAAAAAAGCGCAGGCAAGAGCAACCACACAAAGCGACAAGATTCTTACCGGCATCTTGAATACAACAAGCATTGAAAAAACAAGAACCGGATAAACCGCCGCAACAACGTAAAAAAGAACTTTCAGGAACTTTTTCATTAGCCCATGTATGGAACAAGAACGTCTACAACATCCTGAACAGTTTTTACTGTCTTGAAAATTGCAGGATCAAATTTTGTGCCAGCAGGCATAAATTCCTTCATTTTCTGAATCAAGTCAATTGAATCAATAGAATCAAGCTCAAGATCATCGAACAATGTCGCCTCTGGAGTAATAGATGCTTCATCAATTTCAAAATCTGATACAAGGATTCCCTTTAATTTTCCAAAAATTTCGTCTTTAGACATTTTTAACTCCTTCTTGCCTGAGTAATATATTCAGCCAAAGCATCAACAGATGCAAAATGTTTTTTATTATCCGCACTTTCCGTAGAAAATTTTACGCCAAAATGTTTTTTCAAGCCAACGCCCAGCTCCAACGCATCAATTGAATCAAGCCCAAGTCCGTCACCGAACAAAGGTTCTGAATCAACAATATTTTCCGGCTTTACATCTTCAAGCTGAAGTGTAGAAATAATTACTTCTTTGATTTCGTTTTTTAGTTTGTCCACAGCACGACTCACCTTTTTTTTGATTTTTACATTTTATAAAAGCAACAAGAAAAAAGCAACCCTAAGAACATAATCTTGCGGGGAAAGACTTTCCCGACGCAACAAATGTTGCTACCGAGTTTTTTTTCAAAAACTCGCACACGCACTACGTTGCGTCCTACCCTTTCTCCTAGGGGAATATTCCCCTAAAACCCCTTGTCGCGGTTTGTAACATACAAAGTGTCATTCTTATCAACCGCGGAATAAATCACTTCTTCCATTTTGTCCGTAAGCCGCTTTGCCGCAATTGTCTCAGAAAGCGGAACATATTCATCAATTTTAATTTCCGGCAATCTTGAAAAATCGTACACATAAGTTTCCGTGTGGTTGTACGACCAGAACGGATCGTGTTTTCCAAGACCGTACTTGTCGTTTCCACCAACAAGAACCGGCTGGATTCCCGCCTTTGAATAATAAGCTATGCGTGCGGCTCCTTTTTTGTACGGATTTTTTCCGTGGCGCGGCGAACGAGTTCCTTCCGGGAAAATAATAACATTGTTGCCTTCATCCAAAGTCTGCTTGCAAAGCGCGCAAAGCTCATCAAAATCAAGCGTATTCACAATGTAGCACTGCTTTATTACGCCTGCAAGGACGGTTTTTGCAAGTCCGCCGCGAACAATGCAGTTTGCATTCGGCACAAGCGACATAATGAACACAAAATCCAGCATCGAAGGGTGATTCGCGACAATCACTTTTCCATGAATATTTCTGAACGCATTTTTATCATCAACTTTTAGGCGCACAACACCGGTAATCCGCATAAAATTTATAAAAAACCTGAACGAAGCAGAAACAAACGCCCTTGCCTTTATCTGAAATTTATGTTTGTCATGCTCAAAAACGCGAATCCACGGAAAAACAAAAATCGCAAGAAAAACGCTTCCTGTTCCAAAGAAAAAATAGAAAAACAGCTTCATAAAAGCCGAATATCCGTACCAAAGAAAATTCTTTACCTTCGGCAATTCCTTGTGATTATATTTCCGCTCGATTTCTTCTTTTGATTCTTTTGCCATTTTCCTACCCGCAATTTTTTTCTAAAAATTCAAAAGGACTTTTGAAAGATTTTTCAGATTCAGCGCAGTTTATTGACACAGAACCTTTTGATTCGGTTGCACTCAAAACACAGGCAAACGCAATTCCCGCATTGTTTTCAGGCTGAAGTTTTCCATATTGTTCAGGAACATATTCATCAGCGTAGACAAAAACAATTTTCTCCTCGCCTCCAGAAAGAACCGCAGAGGCCGCAGCCAAAAATGCCGAATAAAAATCGCCTTTAGAAGGATAAACAACCGAATACCCTGCCTTTAATTTTAACGCCAACGAAGCCGCCGCAATTGGAGTGTTAAAAACAGAGAGACTGAATCCTGCCGGCAAAATTTCCGAATCTTCAATAATTCCTTTATTAATAGTAAATTCTCGCTCAATTTCACCACGGAAAGAAACAAAAACCTGTTTTAAATCTTTTGCACCTGGAAATTCTTCCAGCAAATCATGCAGAACCTGAATCGTCATTCTTGTACATTGACTAAGCCGACGCTTAAAAAGCGCGTCAACAAATTCAAGCTTAGGTTTTTCTTTTGGATTTTCAGGAGAAGCTTGCCATTTATGAATATTCGAAACAAAAATCTCTTTCATTTATTTTTTTCTGAAAACCAAGAGAGAATAAGCATTTGAACCAAGATTATGATGCGCAGTTTTTAGTTCAAATCCAGCCTTGCAGATTGCGTTCACAAGCTCTTCATAGCGGTACATTTTGCTGTTTCCGTTTGCAATGCACGTAAAATAAAGAGAGGTCACCTGCAAAGAATAAGCGGCGGTCTCAAAACGCTGCTTGTCCCAGAGCGGCTCAAGAACATAGACATCAGTTTCTTCTGTTGCCGCCTCGTGAACTTTTTTTAGAATTTTTGTAATCTGTGAAAGGCTAAAGCAGTCCAAGAACTGACTCATCCAAACTGCATCCGGCGATTTTGGAAGTTTTGTCTCTTCTGAAAGTACATTTCCTGTGCAAAAACCAATTCTTTCAGAAAAACCAGCCGCAGCCGCATTCTTTTCCGCAACAGCAGTTTGCCCCGGCAAGTCAACAATCGTCATTTTTACATCCGAATTATATTTGCAACAGGCAATCGACCATTTCGCAGTGTTCCCGCCAATATCAACAATAGACTTTGGTTTTTCCGCAAAAACAATCGGAAGAGCCTCCGGGAACGCAATATCACTGTAAAAATGGTCAAAATCAAACCAAGATTTTTTTGCTTTTTCTGGAAGTGTTGAAAGTGCCTCATAAACAGTTGTCCACTTGTCGCCGAAAACTTTCAATCCTTCTGGTTTTCCATTCAAAATTGATTCTTTTAACTTAAATGCGCCTTCATAGCAAATATCATTTGAAAACCAGAAATTTACCTTTGTTAAATTATCTTCCAGAAGCATCCAGCCGATTTTTCCAAGCACAAATTTTTCTTTTTCATCAGAGCCAGGAATAGAATCCTTGCTTAATTTTATGACATCCATTCCAAGAGCCATCTCACAAAGAACGCCGACTCCGTACTCGCTGATTTTTGTTTTTTCAGACAATGCGCTGCGTGTAATTCCAGCGTCACCGGCATTTTCAATTTCAGAAAGAATTCCAGTTTCAAGCATTGTTCTGATTGCCTGATATGTTAACGGCGCAAAAGCAATTTTCTGAGCCTCAAATTTTGCATCTATCGCACGAATATTGTCATTTTTAAATTTTTCGTAATCAAAAAAAGAAGAATCCATCAAAAACCCACCAAGATAAAAGATATTCAACTGTAGCACGGATAAGAAAAATTTACCACAGCATTTGTAAACCATCTTTTTTGTACTGCTCAAACTTTCTATCTTTGCTTATAAGAATAAGATTGTTGCGAATCGCAGTGTGAATCAAAAGCCTGTCAAAAGGATCACGATGCTCTTTTTTTAGCGGAAGTTCTGAATATGTTATAAAATCATAAGGTTCAGGAACAAGAATTGAAAAATTATATTCATCTGCAATATTCGGAAGATGATATATTTCAAGATTGCCCAAATCCAATTTTTTTAGCTGATATTTTATCGCAATTTCCCAAAGACTTATCGAACTAAGAAAAATCTCGTTTTCAGCATCACTTATAACTTCATAAACTTTTTTAGATAATTTTTCCGCATTTCTAAACGACCATATAAAGGCGTGAGTATCAAGCAAATATTTCATACAAGCGGCTCCACTTCATCCAAAGAATTTACACCCAAAAATTCTTCCAAGGTAATTTTTCCATCACCCACTTCTGTAAAAGTTCCCTTATACGTTCCAAGAACACGGCGCTTTTTTTTAGCCTTTTCAACCCCTGTTATGCGGGCAACAGGCTTTTTTGAGCGTCCGTACAGAATTTCTACATCATTGCCAGCTTTTATCTGCTGCAAAACCATAGAAAACTGCGCCTTTAAATCTCCAACTGTCATCTGCAACATAATTTTACCTCTGTAATTAAATCATAAGGGATAAGTTGACAACTTGTCAAGAAAATTCGTGTCAACTTGACAAGTTTTTTTTTAGCAGGTGTTGCGGGCGGCGTTTGAGCCCGCAGAGGGGATAGGCCGCAACAACGTGCGGACGCAAGGGGAGACTTCCCCTTCATTATTTTTTATTGTTTTGCCTTGTTTATTTTCCTATTAATATTCCTTTAATTGACAGTTAATCGTATAAAATGTAGTATTTTAGATACTAATATCTATCTCTTTTGGAGTAAAAATCAATGGCTACAAAGTATGTTTACTTTTTTGGTAACGGCGACGCTGAAGGTGATGAATCAATGCGTCCTATCCTTGGTGGTAAAGGTGCTAACCTTGCTCAGATGGCAAAGGCTCCTTTAAGTCTTCCAGTTCCACCGGGATTCACAATTTCTATCGACGTTTGTCAGGAATACTACAAGTTGGGAAGAAAATATCCTGCTGAACTTGCTGCTCAGGTTGATGAATATCTTAACAAACTCGAAACTGTATTCGGCAAAAAACTTGGCGATGAAAATGATCCACTTCTCGTATCAGTTCGTTCTGGTGCTGCTGAATCTATGCCTGGTATGATGGATACAATCCTCAACCTTGGTCTTAACGATAAATCTGTTGTTGGTCTTGCAAACAAAACTAACAATCCTCGCTTTGCATGGGACGCTTACCGCCGCTTTATCCAGATGTTCGGCGACGTTGCTATGGGCGTTGAACACGCAAAATTTGAAGCAATCATTGATGAAGTAAAAGCTGTTCGCGGCATCAAACAGGATACAGAACTTACAACTGAAGAGCTTCAGACAATCGTTGCTAAGTACAAGGAAATGTACAAAAAAGAAAAGGGTGAAGATTTCCCTCAGAATCCAAAAGATCAGATGTGGGCTGCTATCGGCGCTGTATTTGGTTCTTGGATGAACGAACGTGCTATCATTTACCGCAAACTTAACAACATTGATGAAAATGTTATCAAGGGAACTGCTGTAACTGTTATGGCAATGGTTTTCGGTAACATGGGCGAAACTTCTGGAACTGGTGTTGCATTCTCTCGCGACCCTTCTACTGGCGAAAACCACTTCATGGCTGAATATCTTATCAACGCTCAGGGTGAAGACGTTGTTGCTGGTATCCGCACTCCAATGGATATTTCTGCACTTGAAAAACAGCAGCCAGAAATCTTCAAGGAAATTTCTACAATCCGTGACCGACTTGAAGCTCACTACCGCGATATGCAGGATATGGAATTCACTGTTCAGGAAGGAAAACTCTTCATGCTTCAGTGCCGCAACGGTAAACGAACTGGTCCAGCAGCTGTAAAAATGGCTGTAGACATGGTTGGCGAAGGAATGATTACAAAAGAAGAAGCTCTTCTGCGCGTAAAACCAGATCAGCTTGATCAGTTGCTCCACCCACAGTTTGATTCAAAGGCTCTTAAAGCTGCAAAACCTTTGGCTTCTGCACTTAACGCTTCTCCTGGAGCTGGTTGCGGTCAGATTGTATTCACAGCAGAAGAAGCTGTTGAATGGGACAAAGCTGGCAAGAAAGTTATGCTTGTTCGCAAGGAAACTTCCCCAGATGACATCGCAGGTATGTACGTTGCTCAGGGTATCTTGACTTCTACAGGTGGACGAACATCACACGCTGCCGTTGTAGCTCGTGGTATGGGAACTCCTTGTGTTTGCGGTTGTTCTGATGTTGTATTCAATGGAAAAGATTCTGTTACAATCGGCGGAAAGAAATTCAAGAAAGGTGACTTTATTTCTATCGATGGTTCAACAGGTAACGTATATGGTGAAGTAATTCCTGTAACTCCAGCTGCTGTTTCTGGCGATCTTGAAACATTCCTTGGCTGGGCTGATGAAGTTCGAGCTGCTTCAGTTCGCACAACTCCATCTGGAAAAACTGTTAAAGGATTCGAAGTTCTTGCTAACGCAGAACAGAACGAAGCTCCACAGGCATTCCGCTTTGGTGCAGCTGGTATCGGTCTTTGCCGTACAGAACACATGTTCTTTGAAGAACCAAAACTCACTTCTTTCCAGAAGATGATTATTTCTGATTCAACAGAAGAAAGAAAAGCTAATCTTGCTGCAATTCTTCCACTTCAGAAGAAAGACTTCTATAACATAATCAAGACAATGGAAGGACGCGCTGTAACAATCCGCCTTTTGGACCCACCATTGAACGAATTCGTTCAGGCTGAAACACCAGCTTTGGCAAAAGCTTTGGCTAAGAAACTTGGCGTAAAGGTTGACTTCATTGAAAAGAAATACTCTGAATTGAATGAACACAACCCTATGCTTGGACACCGTGGTTGCCGTCTTGCAATTACATATCCAGAAATTTATGAAATGCAGGTTGAAGCTATCGCTTTGGCAACTGCTCAGGCTGAAAAAGAAGGTCTTAAGCACGATGTTCGCATCATGATTCCAAACGTAACTACATTTGCTGAATTGAAACAGATTCGCGCTCAGGCTGAAGCTGTAATCGCAAAAGTAAATGAATCTGAAAAAACTTCATTGAAGTTCCAGATTGGTTCTATGATTGAATTCCCACGTGCTGCAGCAACAGCTGACAAAATCGCTGAATATGCAGACTTCTTTTCATTCGGTACAAACGACCTTACACAGACAACATTCGGATTTAGCCGCGACGACTACTCTAAATTCATTGATTCTTACTTGGATCAGAAGATTCTTCTTCAGGATCCATTCAAGACTTTGGACGAAGATGGCGTTGGTGTAATGATTGGTCTTGCAGAAGAAAAGGGACGTTCTGTAAAAGCAGATCTTCACCTTGGAATCTGTGGTGAACACGGTGGTGACCCAGCTTCTATCGCACTTTGCTACAAGCTTGGCTTGAACTACGTTTCTTGCTCACCATTCCGCGTACCAGCAGCTAGATTGGCTGGAGCGCAGGCAGTAATCAAAGCGTCTAAATAATTATTGAAAAAACTTATCTCTGTAGAAGAATTTTTCTTTTGCAAAGATAATCCTGTTCGATTAGCAGCTCTGCTGCGACGTGCACAGGCTGTTATTAAGGCTAGCAAATAGTTATGGCTTGCCGCGGGTTTTGCGAGCGCAAGCGAGCAAAACTCGGAACAAAATCGTAAGGCTTTGGCTAAATTTGAACGCTCGGCAACGTTGTTGGGAGATGTGAGAGTTTAGCCAGAGTTTAACAAATCGGGTCAAAACAAAATGAAAAACATGTAAGCAAATATAAATTACCTGATTTGTTAGAGTTGAAAAATAAATTGACACCGCTCTTTTGCAATGTCAATTTTCACCAATAGAAGTTTTCCATAGTGAACCCAGAAATTATGGAATAACCAAAATCCCCCAAGAAAAGTTTTTTCTTGGGGGATTTTTTATGGGGTTTTAGGGGCGGAGCCCCTAGGAGAATGGGGTATGGCGAAGACACGGAGTGGCTGAGCCTAGGGGAAAGGCTTTTCCCCGAAAAATTTATAAAAAAAGAGGAAAATTTTTGAATGTGGAGTTTTTTGGGTTGTTCAGAAAAAATAAAAGCAATATAATTTTTGTATGAAGAAGAGTTTTTTCGGTGTTTTTTTGAATGATCATTTTGTGTTGTTTACGGGCGTTCTTTCGGGAATTTTGTGCGCGCTTTACGTTTGGAAGGGGTTTTCTGAGGGATTTTTTATTGGAACTTGGATTATTGCCCTGATGAATTTTTTGTACATTCCGGCGGCGGCAATTTTTAGGCGCAAATGTTTTTCGTATTTTTATTTGATTTATGCGGTTATTCTTGTTTTTATGATTGCGTTTGAAAAAACGTTTCTTTTTAACAATTATACGGCTCTTTTTCTTGTCTGCATTGTGATTATGATTAAGCCGCAAGTGCGTTTTGTTGCAATTTCGTTGTATTTTGCGGCGATTTGCGTTGCTTTTTCGATTAATGGCGAGAGCGTTTTTCATTTTTTGATTCATTTAACGCGGACTATCTGGTTTTTTGGAACGGTTTTCTTTGTTACTGAAAATAATTTTGAGCGAAAGAAACTAATTCTTTACGAGGATGAGATAAAAATTCTTCTTCAACTTTGTGATGGAAAAATTTATCAGAAGGAAGTTGAAGGTTTTAGCGAAAATACGGTTTACCGTAAACTTAAAGCTGCCCGCGAAAGAAACGGAAATCTTACGCGCGAGCAGCTTATTGAGTTATTCAGGAAAGAACAGATTGAGAAAAATTCTCTGAAAAAATAATTTTTTGCGTTCGGTCTGCATTTTTTCGGTTTAAGTTTTAAGTTTGCCTGATTTTTGAAGATTCATTTGCGTGCGGCAAGTTCTTTATCCAAAAGATACAATCCTTCTGGCGTTGAACCGAAATTTTCGTATTTTTCAATAAGAGCTTTGGCATTCTGTTCTTCTTCCAGCTGTTCACTGATAAACCATTCCAAAAAATTCTTTGCAAAAAGGTCTTTTTCTTTTTCCGCCTGAAAATAAAGCGTGCTTATAAGGTTTGTAACGTATTCCTCGTGTTCAAGGGATTGCGACAGAACTTGCGAAATGTTTTCAACTTTATTTTTTGGTGCGGAAATTGGAAGAAGCTCGATTGGCTGATTTACTTTGCATAGATAATCATAGATTTTCATGGCGTGCGATTCTTCTTCTTTTGCCTGAATTTTGTACCAGTTTGAAAAACCGGAAAGTCCTTGCTTATCAAAAAATGCGGAAAATCCAAGGTAAATGTACGCAGATTCAAATTCTTTTTGGATTTGCGTGTTCAACATTGATGATAATAATGTGCTCATAAATTTCTCCTATGACAGTTTGATAGATTGATAATCTGATAATTTGGATGTCGAATTTTTTATTGAGGAAGATTTTTTTAGCCTGTGAAAATTCGACATTCACATTAATATTCTGCTTTCCAAAGTTTGTGGATATTGCAATACTCGTAGGCCGCCTGAACGCGCTCGCCTGTCATAACTGCAAAATCAACGCTTGGGGAATTTCCTGGCTTTAGCCATTTTTGCTGCAAACCTTGGTCTGTTTCCAGCAAAATCCATTCAATGTAATGTTCCGATTCTGACGGATGAAGTTTTGAGCCAACAGTAACCGAAACTGTATTTCCAGAAACTTTTATTACCGGAATGTGTTTTTCCGTTGCTCCATCCGACGTTCCTGGCACAAGAGCCTGCATTTCTTCCCCGCAACAAACTGTCGGAGTTCCAGAATCCTTTACGATTGCAATAATTTTTCCGCAATGTCTACAATAATAAAATTTTAACTGCATAAAAGCCTCCTATGAAAACAAAAAAAATACCGAATGCACCATAAGTAAATCTCTAGCTCAAAAACAACGTTTTATAAGCCCCACCCGAACGCGCAAAACCAGCACTTTTTAAGTCACAACTTAAAAATAGCACAATTTTTTGTTATTCCAAGAAAAATCACCCGCAAACGGTCATCAAAAAATCACCACGGCTTTGGTGAGAGGAAATTTTTGAATTTTTTGAGAAAATTACTGTTGCGGCGGGAAAAGAAATTAAAAAGTCGTAATTTTCTCAAAAAACTAGTTGTTGTGCTGGGAAAAAATCTATCTGCAGGAAAATAGTTGTCGCACTGGAAATAATCTCTCGGCAGAAAATTAGTTGTCGCGCTGAAAAAAAATCTCTCGGCAAAAAAACTCCTCCCCTACTAGAAAAAAATGAGATTTTTTGATAGGGGAGGACGCACAATTTACCGGCAAAGTTGAATCTACATCCTATAAGGGCGATTCTGTCAATCAAAAGGCTGTTTTTCGCATGCTTACGTTCAATACAATATTGGAGGATAAGATGAAAAAATTATTCGCTTTCATCTCGGTTTTGCTGGCGCTCTCAGCAGCAGTGTTTGCTGACGTAACAGTGAAAAAACTCGACGGTGACAACGTGGAGGTTACATTCTTCTATGGCAACCCGCGTGCATCAGAAGTTCTTCTTGCCGGAGACTTCACAAACTGGCAGAACGGTGCCTTGCCGATGACAAAGACCGACAAGGGCTTCACATTGACAAAGACTTTCAAGACGGCTGATGAGCTCCGCTACAAGTTCATCAGCGACGGAAACTGGACAACAGACCTCCGCGCGCCTGACTTTGTAGACGACGGCTTTGGCGGAAAGAACAGCCACGTTGTAATCGCCGACATGGTTTCTGGCGATGACGACGCTGCCGTTGGAAAGGCTAAGATCAACTTTGTTTCTTGGTCTATGATTGGTTTGCAGGGACAGTATAACACATCAAAAGCTACAGATGATTCTTCTAGAGGAATTGACTTGGATAATGTAACTGTTGGTTTCAAATCTTATGATAAATTCACAGGTATGTTCCTTCCAAACGCTCCATTCTTCATTGAGCTTGCAGTTTCTGAAATGGAACTTGATCCACATCAGAACGGTGGAAAAAACTATTTGTACAAATTAGACAAATATGGTGAAGAAGAAATTTCTTTCAAAGATGGTTTCAAAGATTTTGTAAGCGGAATCGTTGCTCATCCTGTTTCTTACCTTGCAGGAACAACAAACAATTCAGAAGGAAATAAAGGTCCTGGAACAAATCCATTCCTTGGACACTTGAAATTCGGCTGGAACACTCCATACCTCAATTTCTTGACAGGTTTTAACTATGCTAAACCAACTACACAGAATTCAATCTTGTGGACAACAGTAGATGGTTCAAACTGGGATGCAGGATATGAGCATGTTGGTGGATTCAATGAATTCAGTCTTGGTTCAAAAGCTGTTGCTGCTCTTGAGGAAGCTACAGGTCTTACATTCAATGCTGTATTCGCTCCAAACCAGTCTGCAGACCGCAAAGGCTATAAATATGGTCTTTGGTCAATTCTTGGTGTAAAGAATGACAATTTTGCCGCAGAAGTTCAGTACAACTCTTTCTATCTTGGTGATGAGATTTTCTACAAACCATTTGAACACGATATTATCCTTGGTGCAAAAGGAAATATTGGTTCTGTAAAACTTGCAGGCCAGATGCTTATCAACAGTTATCAGAATATTGATGATATGTACAAGGCTGCTGGCGGAAGTGGATTCTGGGATGTAATGGGCTTGTTCGGATATTCTCGTTCTGCTGTTGCATTCAAAGACGATGGCTTTGAATTTGCAAAGCATACAGCCGCAGAAGTTAATGCTCAGTACAAGAATGACTTCATCACTCTTACAGCTGATTACCGTTACCGTGGTTGGGAAGCAAACATGCTTTATGTTCATGACCACCATAATGACTATGGAAAGGATACTCAGACAGCTCAGCTTGGTCAGTTGAACACACAGAGATTCACTCTTGATGCAGTTGCAACTCCGACAGAATCACTTTCTATCCAGTTTACACCATATTTTGAACTTCCGTTCGTAACAACAGATTGGGATGATTATTTTGCTGTATACAATAAAGATGGTCATACTCCAAACTCAAGACTTGATTTCAATTCTAAAGATTCAAAGCTGTTTGTTGGCTATCTTAAGGCTGACTACACACTTGATGATTTGATTGGAAAAACATCAAGCATCTCTGCATACGGAAAAGTAAAAGCTGTAACAGAAGATGAAGACAAGTATGCTGGATATGACAGCAAGTTCCTTTTTGCAAATGCAGGTCTTAAATTCTCTATTGGAGATATGGGAGACACATTCAAGGGATTTGATATTTACTATGGTCTTGACAACACAAACGATGCCAAAATGTTCAACACTATAGTTGCAAGCCTTAACTTTGCTTCTGATGTACGCGCTGATGTTGCATTCGGTATCCGTTCTGCAACAAAAGAATATGATGGAGATATTAATCATCCATTCGGATTTGGCGTAGGCGTTTCAAAGAAATTCAAAGCTATGAAGAAACCTACTGTATATGCTCAGTTCGTATATGACATTGATCCATACAAGAACTTTGGCGATGGACAGGATTCTTTGAACCTTGACGGCTACTGCTTGAGCGAAAAAGTAAAAGCTAGCGGTCCTGATACACCAAAACAGGATGCTGTAGAAGTTTATGAAGGAAAAGCAGCACTTCGCGTAGGTGTTCGTTGGGATATCTAATATAAAAAGGTGAAAGCGAATTGAAATATTGCCGCTTGGCAACAAGCGGCAAGGTTCAGACGTTTTTACAGACTAAAGAATTATAACTTTAGGAGAAAAGAATGAAAAAATTAATAACTAGCGCAGTTGCCGCTCTTGCCCTTCTTTTTGGATTCGCAAGTTGTTCTGGTGATTTGCATGATGAAGAAATGCCAAAACATGAACCGGTAACAATCGATGGTGCTGCTTGGTATTATTATGACCTTACTGTTGCTGATGATAATGATGGGAAAACTGGAAAATTTATTCTGAATGGTTCTGCAGGACAATCTGTTGATACAATAATGCCAGAATTTACTGCAAAAGACGGTGGAGCTTTGTATTTTACAGCAGATGCGACAAAGAAAAATGCTGATGGAAAATACGAACTTTTGACATCTTATCAGACAGATAATCCTGCATACACAGCAAAACTTGGAACTATTCGTTTCTATATTTATACAAATGAAATAAGTTGCAATTTCTATTGTTTTGACAATGATAATGCTTTTACTACAATGGACGGCAAATGGCCTGGACAAGCAATGACAAAAATAGGTGCTGAAGATCCATTTATTTACATTGATGGTTGTAAAGTTGTAAATATTACATCAGAAGCAAAAGCAGGTCAAGTCATTTATTTTATGGAAGCTTGGGTTCCAGGAAATACTTGGAGTACAGCAGGCTCTTGCATTGCACCTGTAATTGGTGATTCTGCAGTATACAAATTTAATGAACCTGTGAAATCTTTATCAGCAGAATTGAAAGTTCAGCCTAGAGTTTTGAACACAACAATAGACTTATGGGATGGTGATGGTAATATTATTAACAATATTAAATATTTTACATCATCTGCTAATGGTATAGAGCTCGATTCTTCTACGCATTATTATTGGGTATTGGATTGTACTGGTTATACAGCATCATTGGTTGCTGTAACTGAATAATTTTTTATCAAAAACGGATTGGGTGTAAGACTCAGTCCGTTTTTTTTATGTTTAGAGAGGTTATTAATATGTATATAAGAAATGCTCATGGCGAATATTCAATGCCAAATATAAATCTTGAAAATTGTTATTGCTGTGTAAAAAATTGTTCTCAAATTGCTACGGATAGGGGCTCATGTAAGAAAGTGCAAGTATAGCGGCGAGTTTATTTCTAGAGATGTATATGTAGTTCCAATGTGTACAACACATAACCGTTCAAAATCAGATGAGGTTTTTGAAGTAAAAGATGATACAAACTTTGTAAGAATTAATGGCTAAGATAAAAAACAAGGAGTGAATATTATCATGGATTTTATTGAAATTTTAGAAAAGACTTATGATTTGGTAAATTATAT
>CAVBXG010000041.1:0-21894 GCA_963599585.1 bacterium | reverse complement strand
GCTTTTTTGTCTAGTAAAAAATAAGGAAAAATGAAAAGAATGTTTGATATACCTTCAACTTTTAACGAATACGAGATAAACCGCACAGTTCTTTGGGGCAGGGGCGAAAATCCTGATTTTCAGCTTGATATTACGGCGATTCTTTTGAACCGCAGCGGAAGCCATTTAAAGACTCAGATTTTTGACAGCCTGATTCAATGCGGATTTAGGTCGATTATTTCTGTTGAGCCGGACTCTGAAAGTTTCAATATTGAAGAGATTTCGCGCCGTTATCCTTCGGTGAAATTTATCATTCCGCGAGAGGCTTCTTCTGAAGGCAGCCTTATAAACGCCTGCATCTCAGAATTTAATTCAAAATATTTTATTGTTCTAAGGGATTGCTTCAACATTCCAAAAGGTTTTCTTACAAAAAATCTTGCAGAAAATATTCTGAAAAACAATAATTTTTGTGTTGTTCCGCGTCTTGTTGATAAAGATGGAACTTCTATCATTGTGAATTTTGTTCCGGAGGCGCACAAAGGAAAATTTATCATAAAGCCGGAGCAGTCGGTTCTGGATGGAATGTCAACGCTTTATCCTTTTGATTTTGTCGGAATTTATAACCGCGAAAAATTTATAAATCTCGGAGGGTTTGATTACACAATTTCTTCCTCATATTGGCAGAATGTTGATCTTTCTTTGCGAGCATGGCTTTGGGGAGAAAAAATCTCAATCACAACGAAATTCCATATTTCCTACACAGAAGATGTTCCGCTTGAAAAAAGCGCGCCTGATATGTCGTATATCCGTTTTTATTTGAAGAATGTTCTTCCGAAATTCCGCGATGACCACGGTTCTGTAAGCCGTTTTTCATTTCCTGGATTTTATTTTAAAAGTAAATGCGGTATTTTTGAGGCGTTGAGCCAGTTTAACGAGGCTTTTCAATGGGTCAAGAAAAATCAATTCAGATTTAAAAAAGATATGCAATATTTAATAGAAAACTGGACAAATCTAAATGAAGAATAAAAATATTCAGGAATTGGCGGTAATAATTCAGTGCAGAATCTCTTCATCAAGGCTTCCGGGCAAGGCTTTAAAAAAACTTGGCGGAAAAACTGTCCTTGAATGGACAATGGATTCAATGAAAAAAGTAGAAGCCAGAAATTACATTGTTGTTACAGACGAGGAATCTTTCCCTAAACTTCAGCCGCTCGCGTTTTTGCATGGATGGAAAATCGTAAAAGGTCCGCTGGAAGATGTTCTGGAACGGTTCTGCATCGCGATTCGGAAATTCGGCTGCAAGACGGTGCTTCGTGCCACCGCGGACAATCCTTTTCTTTTTTATGAAGCCGCGCAGGCTTTGGTTGATGAATATTTTAAGCAGAACCAGATTCAAAAATGCGACTATATGACTTGGACAGGACTTCCGCACGGAAGCGGCGTTGAGATTTTTGATGCGGAGGCTCTTTTAAAAGCTTCTGCAGAAACGAATGATCCTTACGACCATGAACATGTCGGTCCGGCTCTTTACAATCACAAGACAAGATTTACAAGTCTTTTTTACAAAGCTCCGGCGCGTTTTTACTTCCCGGAATTCCGCACAACAATCGATACTCCTTCTGATTACCGCAGGGCAGTTTCTGTTGTTGCAAAACTTTCAAATGGAAAAGCTCCTTCAGCTCCGTACACAACGGAAGAAATAATTTCCGCGGTTTCTGACCCGGATGTTCACGACACAATCCTGTTTTTTCCAAGCACAAAAAAAGGGCACGGAACAGGTCATTTGCGAAGATGCCTTGAGGCCGCAAAAAATTCCGAATGTTTTGTCTACATTCCTGAAAATCCTGAGCTTGAGGAAACGGAAAATATTGTTTCAGAATTTATTGATTCAGGCTTGAATCCGAACCAGATAATCCACACTTTCCCGGAGCAGAACGAATTTGCGTTGATTGCCGCGGATCTTTTTAAAATGGATTCTGAAACTGCGGAAAAACTCAAGGAAGTCGCGCCTCTTGTTGACATTGACGACGGCGGAGATTTTTATTTTTTCAGCGATTATCTTCTGGATATAATTCCGTCCTTTGGAATTTCCCGCGAGCCAAATCTCACTGATGAAGGATTCATCGTAAAACCGAAGGCGAAAAAAACTTGCCGCCCGCAAAAAATTGAGTCAGTTCTCATTTCTGTCGGCGGCGAAGATCCAGCCGCCCTCTCGCTCCTTACCGCAAATTATTTTTCCAGCGCCGGAAAAAAAGTTACAGTAATTTCTTCACAAAAAGAAAATCTTCCTGAAATAAAAAATGTTTCTTTTGTGCCTCCTGTTCCGTGTCTCCGCGAAAAACTCTGTGAATTCGATCTTGTCGCAACTCATTACGGGCTTACCGCTTTTGAGGCTTTGGCTGCAGGCTGCGCCGTTGTTCTGCTTCCAACTTCAAAACTGCACGAAAATCTTTCAAAAAAATACGGATTTGCCACGATTTCTGCGGAAGAGCTGAAAAACGAGCCAGCTTCGGACTTTTTTGACGACATTGAAAAATTTTTCCCGCAAAAAATAACGGAAAAAATCTGCCAGAAACAGGAATCGCTTTCAGATTTTGTAAAAAAACTTTCGCACGGGAAAAGATATTTTTGCCCGGTCTGCGGAAAAACCCAAAATATTGATGAAGTTGTCGCACGTACGCCGGAGCGGACTTTCAGAAGATGCGCGGAATGTGGAATTATCTACATTTCGTGGAACAGTTCGCTTCCGATGAAATATGAAAAAGAATATTTTGCTGAGCAATACAAAAAACAGTACGGAAAAACTTACCTTGAAGACTTTGATTTTATCAAAAAAAACTGCATAAAACGCGTCCAGGAAATCAATGGAATGTTAAAATTGAATAGAAATTCCTCTCCGCGGATTCTTGACATCGGTTGCGCCTACGGACCGTTCCTTTCTGCCGCGCAGGAAAATGGCTGGCAGGCTTATGGAACAGATGTCGCAAAAGATGCGGTTGAATATGTGCGTAAAACTTTGCTTCTTCCGGCGGTTGTCTCGGCTTTCCCGGATTTTGACGCTGCCTCGGAATTTGGAATTAACCAGTTTGATGCAGTTTCCATGTGGTTTGTGATTGAGCATTTCTCTGATTTAAAGTCAGTTCTTGAAAAAGTCTCTTCGCTTGTAAAAAAAGGCGGAATTTTTGCGTTCTCAACGCCGTCTGCGGAAGGAATTTCTGGAAAAACGAACACAAAATCATTTTTTGAAAAAAGTCCTTCAGATCATTTTTCTGTCTGGGAACCTTCAAAAGCGCAGAAAATTCTTTCAAGATTCGGTTTTTCAGTTGAAAAAATCGTCTCAACCGGTCATCATCCTGAAAGATTTCCTTCCATAAAAAAATATGGCGCAAAGCAGGGCGGAATAATGTTCAGTGCCTGCGAAAAACTGAGCCATGTTTTAAAACTTGGCGACACTTGCGAAATTTATTGCAGAAAATTATAAAGAATCCAAAGGAAAAAATATGTCAAAACTTTCAGTATTGATTTTGGGAGCTGGACTGATGCAGCGTCCGGCGATTCTTTCAGCAAAGGAACTTGGATTCAACGCGGTTGTTGTTGACGCAAATCCAAATGCCGAAAGCGTTCCTTTTGCAGATGAGTTTAAAAAGATAGATTTAAAAGACAAAGATGAAATTTTGAAATACGCAAAAGAATTGAAGGAAAATTCAAACTTAAAAGGAATTTTCACCTCGGGAACAGATTTTTCCGCCTCGGTCTCTTACGTCGCGGAAAAGCTCGGACTTCCTTGCCATTCTTATGAATCGGCTCTGAACGCAACAATAAAACCCCGGATGAGACAATGCTTCGACCGCAGCAACGTTCCTTCCCCAAAATTTTTCAGTCTCACCAACGCAGAAATAACCGAAGAAAAAGTTCTTTCAATAATAGAAAATCTTTCGTTTCCATGCGTTGTAAAACCAGCCGACAATATGGGCGCGCGTGGCTGCCGCATGATCCGCTCAAAAGACGAGGCGTGGCAATCTGTAAAAAATGCCGCGGAAAATTCGCGCACTTCAACCGTAATTCTTGAAGAATATATGGAAGGCCCGGAATTTTCGATAGACGCGATTGTGTACAAAGGGACTCTTACAATCACAGGTTTTGCCGACCGCCATATTTTTTACAAACCGTATTTTATAGAAACCGGGCACACAATGCCTACAAAAATTGACGAAAAAAAGCGGCTTGAGCTTATCTCAACTTTTGCGGACGGTGTTCATGCGCTTGGTCTGACTTGCGGCGCAGCAAAAGCCGACATAAAATATACAGAAAAAGGACCACAAATCGGGGAAATCGCGGCGCGTCTTTCCGGCGGATATATGTCCGGCTGGACATTTCCATATTCTTCCGGGCTGAACTTAACAAAACAGGCGTTGCTGGTCGCTTCCGGGAATGAACCTTCTGAACTTTTAGGCGGCAGAATTCCTTTAAAGGTTGAAAACGCGAATTTTGCGCTGTATGAATATCCTTCAAAAGAGGTAAGTGCAGAACGCGCGTGGATTTCAATCCCCGGAAAACTAAAGTCAATCCAGCTTTGCAAGGAAAATCCGCTGGTAAAAAATATTTTTCCTCGTCCTGTAAAAGAAGGGGACAAAGTTGATTTTCCGCGCAACAATGTCCAGAAATGCGGAAACGTAATCTCAAAGTCAAATTCCTATGATGAGGCAGTTTCTTCCGCCGAGCAAGCCGTTTCAGAAGTATTTCTGCGCCTAGAGCCGAAAAATGCGGATACAGATTTTTTTCTTTCTGGAAAATCTTTGCCCGATGAAAAAGGCTTTCCGCCACCGGCATTCTCTTCTTTTGAAAAAATTGAAAGCCTGAATCTTTCTGGTGAAATTCCAGCCGGTTTTTCAATCCTAAAAGATGCGGAGAATTTCCCGGCACTCAAAGAATTTCTTTTGCTGCCGGAAAAAGACTGGTCGCACCAGAATGCGCTTTGTGTGGCAGAAAAATTTGATTCAATCTGCAAAAAACATCCGCCGCTCGAACGTTCAGTTTTCTGGAAGGCGTTTTTCAGGGGCGGTCTGCAGGGCGCAATTTATATTTCAGATTCCTGCGAAGATTCCGAAAAATAAAGTATGAAAAAAGAAATTTTTTTTAAAATCAAATATTTTCTCGTTCTGCTTGCAGTTTCTGGCGTTTCAAACCTTGCGGCTCCATTTTTTTCAGAAGAATATCTTCTTAATGAAAAAGCCCAGGAAGCCGGAATGACGCTTTACTGGGACACATTTTCTTCATCTGGAATAATAGAAAAAAACGGACATCAAATATCTTTTCAGGCTGAAAATCCTCTCTGCATGCTCGACAGTTCCGCCCTTATAATTACTGACGCTCCGGTTCTAAAAGACGGAAAACTTTACGTTACAGAAGAATTCATTTCTTCCGCGGACGAATATTTCAAGTCAACAAGCAGCGCAGACGGATTTAAAATCGGCGCAATCCTTATTGATCCGGGGCATGGCGGAAAAGATCCGGGAGCTTCCGGCACATTCAAAGTGAATGGAAAAACAGTGAAAGTCCAGGAAAAAGATGTTGTCCTTTCAATCGGAAAAATGCTTTACTCAAAGCTGAAGGCGGCATACCCGGAAAAACAGATTATAATGACCCGCTACGGAGACACTTTTCCTCAGCTAAGCGAACGAACTGATATTGCGAACAGCGTCAAGCTTGAGCCAAAAGAAGCGATTCTTTACGTCTCAATCCATGCAAACGCCTCTCTTAACAAATCTTCCAGCGGATATGAAGTCTGGTATCTTTCGCCGGGCTACAGGCGCACTGTTATTGATAAATCAGCCGCAGAAGGCGACAAATCCCTTTTCCCTATCCTGAATTCAATGATGGAGGAAGAGTACACGACGGAAAGCATTCTTATTGCAAAATTCATAATGGACGGACTGAGCGCGCAGATTGGAAACCTTTCAAAAGCCCGCGGAATAAAGGCCGAGGAATGGTTTGTGGTCCGAAACGCGAATATGCCTAGCGTTCTTATTGAAGTAGGTTTTGTTACAAACGAGAAAGAGGCGCTGAATTTAAATAGCGAGCCTTACTTGCAAAAAACCGCGTTAGGAATTTATAATGGAATCAGCGCATTTGTTACGCACTTTGAAAGATCCAGAGGTTTTATATCTACAAAATGAAAATTCCAAAGTTAGAAAAATCTTCATATTTTATTCTTGCGTTTATTTTTCTCTATTTTTTTGTTTCTCTTATGATTTGGATTGTGAAATTTCCAGGAATCCGCAGAACATTCGTTTTTCAGGCATCAGACTCAGAGAAATTCCGGCTTGAAACAAGATATGAACCGGTAAATCCGCCGCAGGGAAAATATCATTATTACATAAACGAGCTGCTTTTAGGACCGATTTCCGAGCATTGCAAGGGAATTTTCCAGAAAGGAACAAAAGTTCTGAGCTGCTCCAAAAAAAATGACACATTGTACGTGAACCTTTCAAAGGAATTGCTTCAGGCTAACGCTTTTGATACAGATTTCAAGGCTCAGATTGAACTTTTCAAGGCAAACATAACACGGAATTTCCCGAATATACGGAAAGTGGAAATTTTCATCGATGGAACAACTCCTTTCGGTGACTGATTTATATAAAAATAGATAATTTGATTTTGCTTTTTGCGTTGACAAAATGAATCTCTTAGAAGATAATATTGTTTATACAAGGCTACATCGAATTATTAAAAGGAGCTTCTTATGAAGAGGACTTTTTCAATTTTGGCAGTTGCTATGCTGCTTGCAGGTGCTAGTGCTTTTGCAGAGGAAAGCACTCTCATCGATTTTACTAAGTTGTCAGCTGACTGTGTTTCAGATGAAAATGGAAACCCGACACAGAATAGCCGCACAGTAATGGATTTCTCTACTTCTGCTGGTGCAACATTTACTGAAGATCAGAAGGATCTTATGAAAACTTCACTTGCACTTCCTGAATGGGAAGTTAGTTTGAATTCTTCAGCACGCACAGTACAGAGTCTTGGACTTTCTAAAGTAGTTGCAGCTCCAGTAAAGGATAGCGCACAGGTTCCTTTCGCTGGCAGCGAAGTTATGGGTGTACGAATTGTTTTCCCTGACTGGAATTCAAATGCTTATGCTTATATCCGTCCGCCGTTCGAGATTCCTGCTTATGAGCCACTTTCTACAGCTGATGAAAATGGTGTTCGCCAGGAACCAACAGATGAAGAAAAAGCATCTGGAAAAACACTTTTTGAAGATGACTTCGGTGTTGTAAAAAATGTTGGAACTCTCAAATCTATCAAAGTTACTACAATGGGTATGAACTATCCAGAAGGACTTTATGTTCTTCTTAAGGACAATGATAATATTGAGCGCCGTTATTTCATGGGTTATTTAGGATTTGACGGTTGGCGTGAATTGACATGGAACAACCCGCAGTACATCACAGAAATCCGTAACCGCGAAATCCGTGTATATCCAATTTATCCACGTGGACTTCCATTCGTAAAATTCACTGGTTTCCAGATTACTCGCGATGCTAACCATATTGGTGGCGATTACATCGGATATTTCAAAGATGTTTCTATCATTTATGATAAAGCTCTTCTTACTTCTGACCGCGACATTGCTGATGAAGACCTTTGGGGAATCATCAATAAAAAAGAAGCTGCTCGTCAGGCAGATGAAATGAGCCGTTTTGGCAACAAGCAGGTTAATCGCTTCCTTGAAAGATCAAAACAGGCTACAGAAGATCGTTTCTCTTCTAGCTTGAGCGAAGATTCAAACTCTAATGCTCAGTCAACAGGAACAGGTTCTTCTGCTGATGCTAAATAATTTTAGCTAGCGATTGTTTATTGTGCCCCTTCTTTTTTGAAGGGGCTTTTTTATTTGTTAAAATCGTTATTGTGCTTTACAATAAAATATATGAGCGAAAATATTACTGATAAGCTGTACAAAAAGATTCCTGCAAAAAACAAAATCCGCGAAATATATTCACGTTATACGCCTGTTTTTCAAACTGTTATGGAAAACATAAAGGAACGTATTCAGAACAGCATAAAATTGACTTCCCAGCCGACATACAAATCCCGGATAAAAAGTTTTGATTCATATTATAAAAAAGTTTTGCGCCAGCATCCAGAAGAAGCTGTTGCCTCTGAAAAACTTGTTTGTCTTACTGATATGATGGGAATCCGCATAATCTGCACTTTTCTGGAGGATATTACTGATGTCCAGAAGCAGATAAAATCAATGTTTCAGGTTAGGGAAGTTGAAATAAAAGGCGCATCGCAGAGCTACAAAGAATTCGGCTATGAGTCAGTTCATGTTCTTGTTGCGGTTCCTGATGAATGCAAGCCAAGTTCTTTGCCGGATGATATTTTGCTTCCTGATGAGCTTGTCTGCGAAATCCAAATCCGTACTATTCTTCAGGATGCCTGGGCGGAAGTTGAGCACGAGCTTATCTATAAAACTGAATTTACGCCGTTTGATATGCCGTTAAAGAGGAAACTCGCCTCGATGAATGCTTCGTTAAGCCTTGCGGATATTATTTTTCAGGAAATCCGTGATTATCAGAAAAAGCTCCAGAATGAAATGATTCAGCGCCGCCAGTCTTTTTACGAGAAAGCTGATGATCTTATAACTGTTGATGGCGAGAAGCCTGCTGAAAAAGAAAAAAATCTTGAGCGCATAAATCCTTATGTTCGAGGAACAATTGACGATATGCTTCTTCAGGCAATCCATGCGCACAATTCCGGCGATCTGAAAAATGCGATAATTATTTACACCCAGATTATTGATTCAAAACCGACTCCGAACAATATTGTGCTTTCTGTGATTTTAAAGCACCGTGGAATGGCGTATTTTGCGCAGAATGATTTTGAGAATGCGCTTTTGGATTTTAAGAAATCTTTTGAATTTGATGAAAAATCTTTCCGCTCTGCTTATTATGTTGGAATTGTTCTTTCAATAAAAAAAGATTATAACGAAGCTGTAAAATGGTTCACAACCTCGCTGGAGATAAATGGAATCCAGAGCCATGCGTTCTATAGGCGTGCTGTTTCTTATTTTGAGCTTGGCGAATTTGAAAAGGCGATGAATGACGCGGTTGCTGCTGAAAAACTTGGACTTGAAGATCCGGGATTGGATTCTTTACATTCAAAACTGGTTGAAAAATTTGACATGAAAATGTAAATGGCAGAAAATATATTTTTTTTGAAATATCGCTTGTTTTTATTTGACATAATTACAGGATTTTGATAAAATACAAAAACAAATTGATATATGTCTCCTTCGTCTAGTGGTTAGGACATCGGGTTTTCATCCCGACAACAGCAGTTCAATTCTGCTAGGAGATGTAGAAAGCCGAACAAATGTTCGGCTTTTTTATTCTAAAAAATCCAAAAATTATGGAACATAAAAATATTCAGGATTATTTTACAGAAGAAGTTGTTGCGCAGATAAAATCTTCAATAAAAGAAGCGGATGGAAATGAAGTTTTTTTTGCCGGAAAAATAAACGGAAAAGGCGTTGTTGATTCTGTTGTGGCGGGCGCAAAAGGCAATTCTCATTCTGTTCCTGTAAATTTTGCGGAAGCAAGAAAAAGCCATGTTCTGATTCACAATCATCCTTCTGGAAATCTTGTTCCGTCAGATGCGGATATAAATGTTGCGTCTGTCGCCTCTGAAAATACGCAGGGCTTTTATATAATCAACAATGAATGTTCTGAAGTTTATGTTGTTGTAAAACCTGTTGTTCAAAAGAAAATTTCTTATCTTGATGTTGAGGAAGCTGGAAATTATATTTCTGACGGCGGACCTTTGGCGGCTGCTTCTGAGGATTTTGAGGAGCGGCCGGTTCAAATTCAGCTTTTAAAAAAGATTGCGGAAGCATTCAACAAAAAGTCGATTGGTGTTTTTGAGGCAGGAACTGGCGTTGGAAAATCATACGCGTATTTGATTCCGGCGATTTTGTGGTCATTAAAAAATCAGGAACGTATTGTTATTTCTACAGGAACAATAAATTTGCAGCAGCAGCTTTGTGAAAAAGATTTGCCAGCCGCCCAGAAAATAATCGGTTCAAATATAAAATTTGTCCTTATGAAAGGACGCCAGAATTTTGTTTGCCGCAGACGATTTGCGGATGCTTCTGCACAGCGGGAACTTTTTGGCGACGACACGGAGATTTTTGACAAACTTTCGGAATGGATTTCCACAACTTCAACCGGAAGCAGAAGTGACATAAGTTTTTTGCCGCCGGACTCAATCTGGATGCGCATTAATTCAGAAAGCGACGCTTGCATGGGGCTTCGCTGTCCGTTTCATGCTGAATGTTTTGTTATGAAAATGCGAAAAGAGGCTTCTGGCGCAAATATTATTGTTGTAAATCACCATCTTCTTTTTGCGGATATTGAGTCCCGCATGCACGGAGCTGGCTACGATGATGTTGCTGTTCTTCCGCCTTTTAGACACGTTATTTTTGATGAGGCGCACGGAATTGAAGCGGCGGCGACAAGTTTTTTCAGCGAGAATTTCAATCGTTTTAAGTTGCTTAAGCAGTTGAACCAGCTTTACCGCAAAAGAAAAAATTCCGAGGCAGGCTATTTGTGCACAATCGCAATTCTTTCCAGCAACGAGGAAAAAGCCGCATTTGCCTACGAAAAGGTTGAAAAAATAAAAAACGACATTATCAATATGGAAACTGCGGCTCTGGATCTTCTTTCCGAGGATTATACGCTCCGCCTCTTTGACGGAAATTCCCGTAAGTTCGGCGCGTTGATTTCACTTTGTTCAACTCTGGCAAAAAGCATTGATGAATTTGTTGGGCTCTGCCGCGATGTTATGGAAGGCGTTGATGAGGATGACCGTTCTGTTCCGGCTTATTTTGAGACAAAAGTTCTTTTGCGCCGCATGGAAGATTCTTCGATTGTTCTGCGTGATTTTTCTGTGTGGGATGAAAAGCGAGACAAAGTTTTTTGGATTACAAGACGAAATCTTTCAAAGGATTTTGCCGGCGGAGAGGGAAATTCTTCTTATGTGATTTTGAATGAAACTCCGCTGGATATTGCTCCAATGATGAATGAAGGCGTTTTTGAGCCGATGGAAACAGTTGTCTGCACTTCTGCAACGTTGAAGACTGGGCGGGATTTTGGCTACTGGATGCGGCGTTCAGGAGTTTCTTTTGTGGAAAAAGATAGGGTTGCGTTCGGGGAATTTCCATCTCCTTTTCCGTATGAAAAAAATATGCTTTTCGCAGTTCCAAAAGATGCTCCGTTCCCAGATGATATAAATTTTCAGGCCTGGATAGAAGCTGCTGTTTCCCGCCTTATAAATGCCGCTGACGGAAGAACCCTTGTGCTTTTTACCTCGTATGAGTCGCTCAGGAGCTGCTATAATTCCGCTGTAAGGCATTTGAAGGGATTTGGCGGTGCAATCTACAAGCAGGGCGATGATGACAACGGAAGACTTCTTGATAATTTTAAAAGAGACATAAAAAGCGTGCTGTTCGCAACGGATTCATTCTGGCAGGGCGTTGATGTTCCGGGCGAGTCGCTTTCTCAGGTGATAATTGTAAAGCTCCCATTTACAGTGCCTAATGATCCGGTTTTTACGGCTCGTGCGGAAGCAATCCAAAAAAGAGGCGGAAATTCTTTTATGGAGCTGAGCGTTCCAGAGGCGGTAATAAAATTCCGCCAGGGAATAGGAAGGCTTATGCGCCGCAGTTCAGATAAAGGCGCGGTTGTTGTGCTTGACCGCCGCATCTATGAAAAAAAATACGGTTCAATCTTTCTTGCGAATGTTCCGCAGTGCAAAAGACTTTATGAGAACCTTGAAAAAATATGCGACTCGCTATCTTCTTTTATCTTTAATTGACAGATGAATTTTTTGTATATAAAATAAAATAATCACAGTTTTTTGGAGCCGATTTTGTATAGTTTCTTGACCTTGTGCTGCCTTCTGACAGCCGTAATTCCAGCCGCAATATTGAATATAATTGCTTATCCGGTAAGTTTAAAGTGGAGCCGGAAAATTTCTGAATATATTGTAAAAAAATTAGCTCCGCGGGTTTTTTCAATCTTGAACACATACAGGCATTTTCATTTTTTTGGATATAACGATTCAAAGAAACTTCTTCCTGAACAGTATATTATAATCTCAAACCATCAGAGCCTGATGGATATTCCTTGCTATATGAATTTTCTGCGCGACAAGGAGCTGCGTTTCGTTGCGAAAGACAATCTTTCCCGCCACATTCCGCTTGTTTCCGAAATGCTCCGCGCCCAGAAGCACTGCATGGTTCCAAGGAAGGGAAGTCCTATGGTCGCGATGAAAGTAATCGATGACTTTGGAAAGCAGGTTCTGGCAAATAATCAGATTCCGATTCTTTTTCCGGAAGGAACGCGTACAAAGAACGGCAATGTGGGAAAATTTTATTCGGCAGGTTTCAGAAAACTGAATGAGGCTACAAAACTTCCGGTTGCCTGCTGCGCTTTGGACGGCGGCTATCAAATCCGCGATATGCGCAATATTATGAGCAATCTTCAGAACGGATGTTACCGTGTGAAAGTTCTAAAGGTTTTTGACTCGCCGAAATCAAAAGAAGAGGAAGTTAAGATTCTTGAGGAAAGCCGCGCTCTTATCCAGAAACAGCTTGAAGAATGGCGGAAAATCCCTACAGACAGAATGTAGCTGCAAAAACAAAAAAGGACTGGTAAAAACCAGTCCTTTCTTTATTGGTATGAATAGGATTATTTGAAATCCTTTGGACGACGTTCTGTGCGTTTGCATTTTGAGCATTCAGCAATGTTCTTAAGTCTTCCACCTTCGTACAAAGTCTTCATAACAATTTCGCCACCGCAATCAGGACAAATGAATTTCTGTGTTGCAACTGTAGTACGGGAGTTTTTACTTGCTCCAGCCATGGGGTTCCTCCATAAAAAAATAATACGTATTGCAAAATATATTATTGAAAAGTGTGTTATTAGTCAATTAGTTGTGATTCTTAATTTTTTATCTATTGACCAAATAAAAGCCATTTATTAATATATTTGTCAAGTTAACTTAATTTGGGGGTTCCCTTTGGCAACTAAAAAAACATCTGCAGAGAAACGTCACGCACAGAGTGAAGTTAGAAGACTTCATAACAAGGCTATTAAAAGCACTTGCAAGACATACGCAAGACAGTTTGTAGAAGCTGTACACGCTAAAGATCAGGCACTTGCTCAGTCTAGACTTAGAACACTTGTTAGCGAACTTGACAGTGCACGCAGCAAGGGCGTTCTTACAAGAAACGCAGTTTCTCGCAAAAAGTCACGCATGACAAAGCTTTATAATGTTACTTTTGCTTCAGAAGCAGCTAAATAACTGGATAAGGTTGTTTTTGTCAAAAAATCCAGTTGGAAAAACTCCAACTGGATTTTTTTATTGTTAAATTTTATTTCAGGGGAATTTTCAATGTCTGCCGACAAAGTTACAAAATATAATCTTGTTGAAGCGATTTATCAGAAAACAAACTGCGAGAAATACGTGGTTCAGGATGTTGTTGAAAAGTTTCTTGATGAAGTAAAAAAATCTCTTGAAAATGGTTATACAATCGAATTGCGCGGTTTTGGGACTTTTGAGCCAAGGCTAAGAAAAGGACGCTCTGCCGCCAGAAATCCAAAGACAGGTGAAAAACTTTCTGTAGCACCTCATTATGTGGCCGCATTCCGTTCCGGACAGGATTTGAAGAAAGCGTTGTGGAATCTTGAGATAAAAGACAAAGACAAGCAGATTTGACAATCATTCTTATAATGTTATAAAATAAAGAAAATTATGGCAGAATCAACAGAAAAACTTGACGAAAAAAGAACTCTCACTGTATTTGGACCGGAAACAGAATTTGATGGTGTGCTTGAATTTAGCGATGACCTTATTATTACAGGTAAGTTCAATGGGCGCATAAAAGCTACGGGAAACCTTGAGATTGCGCGTGATGCCATTTGTACTGTTGAAAAAATCTCAGCAAAGTCAGTTGTTATTTCTGGAAGCGTAACTGGCGATATAGAAGCTTTGGAAAGAGTTGAAATTTGTAATGGTGGGGTTGTGAAAGGGGATATTGTTACATCTCGCATTAGGATTGAAAACAATGTGGAATTTGAAGGTGAAATAACTATGCTGGATTCAATTCCAGAGGAAAATCTTTTTGCCTCGGCTTCTAACGAATACAAACAGGCAATGGTTCTTAGAACTGATATTATTGAATAAAAGGTTGTTTTTTTTGAAAAATAGTTCTTATTGACAACAATTCGTTTTTTAGTAATAATAAATATATATCCTTTCTTTTTTAGGTAAATCAATCACAAGACTTTTTTCTAAAATCATATAAATCAATATTTTAAATGGAGTGTTTTATGGCCCTTATCAGACGGCGAAAAAACAACGAAGAAAAAGAAACTGAACAGAAAGATGAGAATGTTCAGAATCAGTTGGAATTTGAAGCTCAGCCAGAATCGTATGAAGCTTCTGAATCAATTTCATCGGAAGGCGATGACTATTCATCTGAAGAACAATCTTATGAACCTGCCGAAACAGAATCAGAACCGGAGACAGAAGAAAATTCTGATTCAGCGGAAGTGCGCAAAAGAACTGTAAGAGTAGTAAGAACAAGAAGAAAAGTTCCTGTAAGAACTGAACGGCCCCAGTCTCAGGAAGAAAACCCGGAAACAAATTCTAATTCAGAATCAGAAAACTATACCCACCAGAACACAAGATATAACAACCGCAACAATAACGGACACAGAATGCAGAACAATAGAAGAGGCGGATTTGGCTCTATGCACAGTGAAATGCCTGTTCCTACAAACGCGATCGATCCTTCTGTAATGCAGCCTTGTGGAGACGGAACGGACGAAAATTCTTCAAAACCGCGCCTTCTTATCAATGATTTGACTGCAATGGGAATGCATGAGCTTCGCGATTTGGCGACAAAATACGGTTTTAATCCTGATGACCTTGCTCCAATGAAAAAGCAGGAATTGATTTTTGTTATTCTGAAAGCGCACACTGAGCACGGCGGAATTATTTTTGCCTCAGGTGCGTTGGAAATCCTTCCTGACGGCTACGGATTCTTGCGTTCACCGCAGAACAGCTATCTTCCTGGACCGGATGATATTTATATTTCTCCGAGCCAGATTCGGCTTTTTAACCTTAAAACTGGCGATACAGTTTACGGACAGACACGTTCACCAAAAGAAGGCGAGCGTTTTTTTGCTCTTTTAAGAATTGAGACTGTAAACTTTGACGAGCCGCGCGTAGCTCAGACACGAATTCCTTTTGAAAATCTTACGGCTCTTTATCCAAAGGAAAAGCTCCGCCTTGAGACAATTTCCACAGAAGTTTCAAGCCGTATTGTAGATTTGTTTGCGCCGATTGGAAAAGGTCAGCGTCTTTTGATTGTAGCTCCGCCAAAAGCCGGAAAAACAACTTTGATGCAGAAGATTGCAAATTCAATCACAACAAATCATCCTGAAGTTTATCTTATTGTACTTCTTATTGATGAGCGTCCGGAAGAAGTTACAGAAATGGAGCGTGCAATCAAGGGCGAGGTTATTTCTTCAACATTTGACGAGCAGGCTACACGTCACGTTCAGGTTGCGGAAATGGTTCTTGAAAAGGCAAAGCGTCTTGTTGAGCATAAGCGTGATGTTGTTATTCTTCTTGACTCAATCACACGACTTGCGCGCGCATACAATATTACAGTTCCGACTTCTGGAAAAGTTCTTTCCGGCGGTGTTGATTCAAACGCATTGCACAGACCGAAGAGATTTTTTGGTGCGGCACGAAACATTGAGGAAGGCGGTTCTTTGACAATTATTTCAACGGCGCTTGTAGAGACAGGAAGCCGAATGGATGAGGTTATTTTTGAAGAATTCAAGGGAACTGGAAACAGCGAAATTGACCTTGACAGAAAACTTGCGGAGCGCAGATTGTTCCCGGCAATCAACATCAAAAAATCTGGAACAAGACGCGAGGAGCTTTTGCTTTCTGAAAACGAGCTCCAGAAACTTTGGATTTTGAGGAAAGTATTTGCTCCGATGGAAGACGCGGAAATTCTTGAGCTTATCCTTGACAGAATGAAGAAGAGCAAGACAAACGATGCATTCCTTGCGAGCATGAATGTTGGAACAGCCGCTTCTGATTAGGATGAAATTATGATAATTAAGGAAATTCTATATTGATTAGTTTTCTGAAAATTATTATAATTAAGAAATACTTATATCTAAATATTGTAGGTTGTGGTAATGGAATGAGGTAAGGCTCTGCATTATCGGGCAACTACAGTGGGAGTAAAAGATGAAAAAGGGAATCCACCCGGAATACAAACTTACAAAAATCACTTGTGTTTGTGGCAATGTAATTGAAACTCGCTCAACAGTTGAAAACATTAACGTTGAAATTTGTTCAGCTTGCCACCCATTCTATACAGGAAAGCAGAAGCTTGTTGATACTGCTGGTCGTATTGACCGCTTTAACAAGCGTTATGGAATTAAAGAGTCAAAGTAGATTTTGTTTATACATAAATAATACTGATTTTTTAGAAAAGCCGTCATTTTTAAGATGATGGCTTTTTTGTTTTAACAGAATATTTTAGAAAAAAAACTCCGTGCAACTGGGATATAAAAGATGTAGCAGAATCCAAGGATAAAAAAAACTTGCATTTTATGTGCAGTTGTGGTACATTGCAAGAAGAGGTACTTGCATGGCACTTAGTAATTTGACTGTTCGGCTTGACGAAAATGATAAGAATAAATTTTCTGAAATTTGCGAGAAAATAGGGCTTTCGGTTTCTGCGGCAATAAATGTTTTTGTAAAAAAAGTTGTGAGCGAGCATAAGATTCCTTTTGAACTTTCTGATCCGTTTTATAGTGAAGAGAATATTAACGCTTTGCTTGCCGCAAAAAAAAGGATGGATGAGGGAAAATATCAAACTCATAATTTGGATGAACTTAATTCTTTGTTAATGGTTGCTGATTCAAGACCTAAGTTTGGAAAATGATTGTTACTTGGGATGATGACGCTTGGGAACAGTTCCAGAATATTTTGCTGTTCGGAAATATAAAAGACTGCAAAAAGATTGTAAAATTAATAGGTGATATTCAGAAAAATGGTCCTTTAAAAGGTTTAGGAAAACCTGAACGATTGAAACACGAGTTGAACGATTTTTTTAGCAGGGAAATTAACAAAAAAGACAGGCTTGTTTACAGAATTGAAAATGACATTTTGCAGATAATTCAGTGTTGCTCGCATTATGAGAACGTGTAAAAACGGGGCGTTATACGTGAACTACCGAGTTTGCATTGCAAACTCGAGGGTGTGTCCCCATTGGGTGGGGTAGCGGAAACTGCAGTTGCAGTTTTGCGTGGCAAAAATGTAACTGCAGTGGAGCGAGGGGCGGTGCTCCGCTCCCCCCCCCATAAGAAAAATTATTTCCATTTAAAAGTTACAAGCCCGATTATGTAGATTGCGATTATGCAAAGTGGAACAAAGTAGGCGAAAATCGGTTCCATCCAGTTTTTGATTTTTAGACCTTCGCCTTCATTTGCTTCGGTCATAAGGTTTTGCCAGCCGAGTCCGAACTTGCTGCTGCAGCAGAACAGCGAGAATATCAGTGCTCCCAGCGGAAGAAGGTTGTTGCTTACAATAAAGTCCCAAAAGTCTAGCCATGCCGAGCCTTCGCCAAACGGATGGAATTTGAATACGCTGTAGCCTAGCGCAGTTGTTAATGCGATTAAAAAGATTCCGCTTCCGCAGATTAGGCTTCCTTTTATGCGCGACCAACCGGTCATTTCACGAACGCAGGCAAGAATGTTTTCGCAGACGGCAAGTTCTGTTGAGAATGCGGCAAAAACCATAAAAAGGAAGAAAAGGCTTCCCCAAATTCTTCCGCCACCCATGTTGTTGAATACAGTTGTCATTGTGTTAAAAAGAAGGGAAGGACCTGCATCAACGGCGATGTTGAACGATGCGCAGGCTGGAAAAATTATAAGTCCGGCGACGATTGCAACGAATGTGTCAAGCACGATTACTTTTACGGTTTCGCCCATAAGGCTGCGGTCTTTGCCGATGTAGCTTCCAAAAATCGCCATTGCGCCGATTCCGATTGAAAGCGTAAAGAATGCCTGGTTCATTGCGGCGACAATTACCGGAACAGTCAGTTTTTTAAAGTCAGGAACAAGGTAAAACGCAAGCCCTTTTGTTCCGCCTTTTAGGGTAATGCTTCGCACCGCAAGAACTGTCATCAGGATAAGAAGCATGACCATCATGTATTTTGTTATTCTTTCAAGTCCGCTCTGAAGGTTTCTTGTTAAAATTGCAAAGCAGACTGCAACGGCAATAAAAAGATACATTACATTTATTCGTGGATTTGAAATCATTTTGCCGAAACTAAGCTCGCCGGATTTTCCTGCGACGAACGAGACGAAATAATAAATCAGCCAGCCGGTAACAACCGTGTAGAACGCCATCAAAAAAATGTTTCCTAAAAGACATATGTAGCCGTGGATGTGCCATTTTGAGCCTGGCTTTTCCAGTTTTTGATACATTCGCACAGGACTTGCCTGAGAAGCTCTTCCCAGCGCAAATTCCATTGTCAATGCCGGAAGACCCAGCAGAACAAGAAAAACAAGATAAACCAGAACAAACGCACCGCCGCCGTTCTGACCGACCATCCATGGAAACTTCCAAACGTTTCCGCATCCAATTGCACAACCCGCGCTCAGCAGAATAAATCCAAGTCTGCTGCTTAATCTTTCTCTAGCCATTTTTACATTGTAGCAGAAAATTGGGGAGATGGGTAGGATTGGAAAAAGTAATGTGGTTTGGTATTTAGTTGGAATTTTTTATTTGAATTGTCAAAAAATCTTTCTATCTAAAAGTTTTTAACTTGCACGTTAAAAACTTTTAGATTATACTAAGTTTTATGGTTGTGCGAAAAGAATTTATGAAAATCCTTTGGAATTGGAAGGATAAAAAGATTATAAAAGTTGTTACAGGTGTACGGCGTTGCGGAAAATCAACGTTGCTTAGCCAGTTTAAATCGGAAGTTGAAAAACTTGGCGAATGCAACACAATTTCAATCAATTTTGACGACCTTGAGAATGAATTTCTTTGCGATTATCACATTCTTTATAAGCATTTAAAGGAAAAAATTGCCGCAGGGAAGATGAACTATATTTTTCTGGACGAAATTCAGCTTGTTCCGCAGTTTGAAAAAGTTGTGAACAGCCTTTCTCTAAAGGAAAACGTTGACATTTATATCACCGGCTCGAACGCCTATATGCTTTCCGGCGAGATTGCCACGCTTCTTTCCGGGCGGTATGTCGAAATCAAAATGCTGCCTTTTTCGTTTGCCGAATATGTGCAATTCAAGCGGGATTTTCTGAAAAAGGAAGTTGCGGCGGATGAAACTTTGTACAACGAGTACGTTTCGCTCGGCGGATTTCCTTATGTTGCGTCAATCAGTGGCGACAAGAATCTGGTTCGCGACTATATCCGCGGAATTTATTCCACGATTGTTCTCAAAGACATAATCCAACGCAAAAAACTTTCTGATTCGGATGTCCTTGAAAAAGTCTGCAAGTTCACGCTTTCTAATGTGGGAAATCTTGTTTCTTCAAAAAAAGTGAGCGACACATTGACAAGCGGCGGACGCAAAACTTCCCCGGCGACTGTGGAAAACTGTTACAATGCATTGACTGAAAGTTATCTTTTTTACAAAGCAACGCGGTACGACATAAAAGGCAAGGAATTTCTTAAAAGTCTTGAAAAATATTACGCCGTTGACATGGGCTTGCGTTTTTTTATGCTGGGAATCAAAACCGGCGACGACGGATTTATCCTTGAAAATGTGGTTTATCTGGAGCTTTTGCGGCGCGGCTATGAAGTATATGTAGGAAAATACAATGATTTTGAAATTGACTTTGTGGCAAAAAAAGATGGACTGACAGAATATTATCAGGTTGCGCTTTCCGTGCGCGAACAAAACACTTTGGAACGGGAATTGCGTCCGTTCAGGCTTATAAAAGACAATTATCCGAAATTTCTGATTACTTTGGACAACTCAAACAACATCGACCACAACGGAATCATGCAGATTTACGCGGTAAAGTGGCTACTTTCTTTGTAACGTAAAAACTTTCTTCTATATATTATATATACTTTTTTACCAGTGCGATAATCTCGTTTTTTGCAGCCTCTTTTTCGTCTTTGGGCGGAGAGAACAAAATTTCCGGGCGGATTTTTAGTGCGTTGCAAAGTTTTATGATTGTGTATAGATTCGGAATATTTTTGCCGCCTTCAATGCAATTCACCTGATTTTGGGACAAACCTGCCGCAAAAGAAAGCTCAATCTGTGACATATTCGCTTTTTGCCGCTCTTCCTTTAGGCGACCAAGCACAAAATTCAGCTGCTCCTGAAATTCCTCTTCTATCATAGTAACCAAAATAAACAGAATTTCATTGACAAACAACACGGTAGACCATTAAAATAATCAATGCTTTTCCGTTGAAAAAGATAACGGAAAAAGGTTGTTTTTGGGAGCATGTGGAATGAGTAAAGAAGTTCTTTCAGGATTAAATCAGTCTTTGTTGCGGCATTTTAAGGAAAAAGGAATAGAAAACGCCTTTTATTACGAGCCACTTTTTGACTATTACTGGCTTCAAAAAGACAAAATCGGAATCTGCAATCTTGAGTCTTACGACAATGGTTCTGGCGAAAATCTTATGGGCTTAAAAAAGGTTGACAACGAAGTGATTGACTATTGGTATGGCTCAAAAACATTTCAGCGCACATTAAAAATGTTTCAGCTTATCACAAAAAAACTGGAAACAGGCGGTTATGTCACAGAAAAAGACTTGGCTGAATGTGACAATAAAAATGTTGATAAGGTTGTTGAAAAAGATTTAGGAACTTCACTGTATTTTAATTTTCGCCTGACTGTTGGAAATCACTCAAAAGAAAGCACAGATGAAATTGTGGAATTTTACAACGACAAATTTTATGCGGAATATTTCAGAAATTTTGTAAAAGCAACAGAGCTGGATATGCTTATTGTAACAGGACAGACTGGCTGCGCTTTGATGAACAAAATTTATCCGGATTTGCATCTTGAATATAACAAAGAGCCAAAACGCCTTGAAAACCTTTTGATTTGCTCTGCTCCTCATCCGGCCGCAAGAAATTATTCGAACAAAGAACTGGTTGATAATATCAATTATTTTTTTGATTACTATTGGAAAAAAGCATGAAAATTAAGAAAGTATTTCTTTTGTTAATGTCATTTTTCTGTTGTCAAAGTTTTTTTTGCAAAGCGTTTGAGTCAAATCTTGAATTGGCAAATAAATACTATGATGCAGATGATTATGAAAATGCAAGCAAGTATTTTCGGAAGGTTATATTGTCAGATGTGGCTGATCCGGTTGTTTTTTATAGATTTGGTTATAGCCTTGAAAATATAAATGCTAATAAGAAGCTTGTGATTGGAAGCTATAAAATTTCTGCATATTTGTTTGAAGAAAATAATAATGTTGAAAATAGATATTATCAGGCAGCTTTAAATAAAGAGCAGCAGTTAGGATTTAATCATGCTGATGTGAATTCTTCTTATATAGAAAATTTCAAAAAAGACTTAAGATGGAGTATTGGAAATGGCTCTGCGACAACAATAGTTGAGTATTGGAAAGGTTTAGACAAAAAAATAAAAATCATAGTTATTGTAATTGCTGTGTTGATTTATGCTGTTGCATGGTTTTTATCAGATGGAGAATGCGTAATTGTCTATACATGGTGGGATATGTTTTTACTCATTGTTGCAGGGGGATTGGACCCTGTCATAAAATTTGTGTAAATGGCAGAGATTAATTAAAGCCGGGAACACG
>CAVBXG010000040.1:0-23695 GCA_963599585.1 bacterium | reverse complement strand
TAGCTCGGTTGCCGCTTTCTTTTTCTTCCCGCTTATTCAATTTATGGATTCAGAGAAAAAACTTGACATTTAGGCTGTTAGATATTTTCACACTTTTCTACTGCGTTTTAGTATGTTATAATTATAAAAGTTGATGAATTTTAAATTTTTTTATGGCGTAATTCTTTTCAGTTTTTTTATTTTTTCGTGCAAGACGATTCCAACAAATGAGGTTTTGGAACTGGAAGAACCAGAACGGATTACTCTTCTTTTTGCCGGCGATATTATGGCGCACCGACCAAATTTCAACATGAAAAACTACCACAAAATCTGGGAGAATATAAAACCTCTTGTTTCAAAGGCGGATTTTTCTTTTGCAAACATTGAGGCACCTGTTGACCAGAATTTGCCTTTTTCACCCTACCCTAATTTCAATATGCAGCCGTCTTACCCGGAAGCGGCAATTGATGCAGGCTTCAACGTTTTTTCACTTGTGAACAATCATACGAACGACCAAGGACTTGAAGGAATTTTAGAAACACGGAAATGGGGAGAAAAAATAGAAAAAAGCACAAAAAATTCTGCGCGGTCGGTTTATTTTTGCGGAATAAATGAAACTCCGAATCAGGAAATCTCATACAAAATCATCCAGAACGGAAAATGGAAAATTCTTTTTGTGGCAGTGACAGAGATTTTAAATCGCCCGAATTACCGTTCTTACCTGAATTATGTTGTTGCAAGCAAAAAAAACTGGGAAATTTTCGCTGAATATCTTGTTCAGCTAAGGGAAAAAAATCCGTGCGACATTATGGTTCTTGCGCTCCATACGGACGAACCAGAATATGTTCTACCCGTCGCGCAGAAACGCAAGGATTATTACCACAATCTGGCCTTAAATGGCGTTGATGTAATCTGGACGAACCATCCGCATATTGTGCGTGAAAGGGAATTTATTGGCGACAAAGAAACAAAACTTTTAAAAAATGTTATAATATATGGAAATGGAAATACAATCAGCGGACAAAGATGGGAACCGGCTTTTGAAAATCCTGCAAATCCGCGGGATGACACTGGCGACGGAATGATGATGGAACTTGTTTTCAGGAAAGACAAACAGAACCCGAAACCGTACATTGAGAAAACTGAAACGTATTTCATTACAACATATATAAATACAGCATGGGAATTTGTTATCAGATTTTTAGATGATGATTTTATACAATACTTGAACAGCATCGGCCGCACAAAATGGGCTGAATACATTCAAGCCAGAAAAAAAATTACAGAAAATATTAAGGAAACAACGATATGGCAATAGACTACAAATCTCTTCCAGTTTATGAACAAAAAGAACGGATTCTTGCCGCTCTAAAAGATAATCAGGTTATAGTTGTGCAAAGCCCGACCGGTTCTGGAAAAACAACGCAGCTTCCGGTAATTCTGCACGAAGCCGGTTACGACGCAACAGGAATGATTGCCGTTACACAGCCACGAAGGATTGCGGCTCTAAGCGTAAGCGAATTCATCGCAAAGCAGCTTGGAACAACTTATCCGGGGCTTGTCGGCTACAAAATGCGGTTTGAAGACAAAACTGACACAAGTACAAAAATCAAAATAATGACGGATGGAATTCTTCTGCAGGAAATGAAACTTGATCCGTGGCTAAGCAAATATTCCGTAATCATGGTTGACGAAGCCCACGAACGCAGCCTGAATATCGATTTTGTTCTGGGACTTTTAAAGCGTGTGCTAGAGGCGCGAAAAGAATTCAAGGTTATTGTAAGTTCGGCCACAATAAATGCAGAAGCGTTCAGCAAATATTTTGGTGGCTGCCCGATTGTTACAATTGAAACTCAGACTTTTCCGGTGACAATGGTTTACGATCCGCCTGCAATTGCGGCAAGCACAATAAGTGAAACCGCAAGCACCGCACTTCTTACAAAAATCTGCTCGACAGTTGAACGGATTCTGGCAAACGATGATGACGGAGGAATTCTTATATTTCTTCCGGGCGAAAAAATCATAAAAGACTGTTTATCGATGCTGGATAAATCATATTTTGCAAAAAAACTTCATACATTGCCACTTTACGGTCGTCTTTCAAAGGAAGATCAGGAACGTGTTTTTCTGCCGGCACCAAAAGGAAAGAAAAAAGTAATAATCTCCACAAATATCGCGGAAACTTCAATAACAATTTCTGACATAACTTATGTTATTGACTCAGGACTTGCAAAGCTGAATTTTTATAATCCGCACACATTCACTTCGAGCCTTGTGGAAACGCAGGTCAGCAAAGCAAGCTGCAACCAGCGCAGAGGACGAGCAGGACGAACTCAGCCGGGAACTTGCTACAGACTTTATCCGAAAAAAGATTTTGAAACCCGCCCGATGTACACAACGGAAGAAATTTACCGGACAGATTTAAGCGAAGTAATTCTTCAGATGGCAGATTTGGGAATAACTGATTTCACAGGATTTGACTTTATTTCTCCGCCGGGCACTGAAAATATCCACGGAGCAGTGGAAACATTGAATATGCTGGGGGCTTTGGATGCGGACAATTCGCTTTCTTCAATTGGAAAGCTGATGGTCGCGTTTCCGCTTGAGCCACGAATCAGCCGGATTATTGTTGAATCTATCATGCATTATCCGAATGTTCTGGAAGAAATTCTTGTTGCAGCATCGTTCCTTAGCACAAACAGTCCGTTCATGCTTCCTCCGGGAGAAGAAATGGAAGCCCGACGAGCGCACCACACATTCCGCGATATGCAGGGAGATTTTGTAAGTTATCTGAATCTTTTTAATGCCTGGCTAAAATGCGATGACAACGCAAAAAAAGAGAAATTCTGCAAAAAGAATTACCTTGATGAACGGATTATGCGCGAAATTGAAAATATTGATGTTCAATTGAAAGACATAATTTTTCATCTGAATATTCCTGTTCTTGGCGGCGGAAGCAAATCTGACTACCTTGCCTGCATCGGTTGCGGAATGATTCAGTTTGTCTGCATAAGAAAAAAACGTGAATGTTACCAGTCTTTGACAGCCGACAATATTTTTATTCATCCGGGTTCGGTTATGTTCAAGCAGGATCCGCTTTATATTGTTGCTGGAGAAATTGTGCGAACCAGCAGAATGTATGCGATGAGCGTTTCGCCGCTTACAAAATCAATTTTGGCGCAGATTTCTCCAGACCTTTTGAATCGGCTTGAAAATATCCGCTCAAAAAAGACGCTTGAAACTCAGGCTGAAGAATACGAGCAGCATATCTCAAAAAAACAGCGTGAACGCGAAAACAAAAAATCTGACGAAAAAAATAAAAATGAAAACACAGTAACTTTTGGCGGAGAAATTTTTACCGTAAAAATCAAGAAAGGCAAAAAACAGGCTGAGCTTTTGTTCGATAATTTTATACGCGCGGCAAAAGCAGAAGAAAATTCTGAAAAAATAAAATCTTTCGGTCCGCTTTTGAGCAAAATTGTCTTTTCAAATGGATTTTCGCTTCTGGAGAATGAAAAACTTACAACGGCAATAAAACTTGCAAAAAAAATCAACCTTGCGCCGATTTCTGAAAAAGACTGGAACCGCAAGCTGAATGTAAATATCTCTGATGAAAATGCCGCGGCAAAAATAACAGAAGCCTGCCAGAATATCCTGAAGGTTGCTGTTGCAAAGCAGAAAAGCAAGGAATATGGATTTATCTGCCTTTTTACGGATGAAAAAGGAACTTTCTGGAACAAAGTTTCACGCGGGCTTCCAACTGCAATAAATGAAAGCCTTTCTTCGCTGGAAACGCTTGCTGATGCTGAAAATGTTTTTTCTGAAGAACAAAAACAGACAATCAACAAGATTTACGGAACGTTGAACGAGCTTTCAAAATAAATTATTTTGCGTCGGCAGAAATATTATTTTCTTCTTTTTTTGCCGGCGCAACTTTTTCTGTTGATTTTTTTTCTGTGGAATCAGCAGACTTCAAAGACTCTGAATTTTTTGGCTCAAAATCCTCATCATCCATTCCAAGAAGTTTTCTTGCTCTTTTCTGGTTTGCAGAATTTTTCTTGTCCTCAGCAAGAGTTTTTACCGCCGACTTTACGGTTTCATAACGGCCAGCCTTGTACATATCAAGCCCCAAAGCCACAAGCTGCGCGTCTTTTGACTGCACATAAAGAACCGCAACATCCGCAAAAGCTGGCTTCATATATTTTGCCATGACTTTTCCAAGCGCATATTTTAAGGATTTTCTTGCCGGGTCATCCACAATTTCTTTAGCAAGTTCCGCAATCTCGCTTGTTCCAGAATTATTTCCGCTTTTCAGAAGAGCTTCCGCCGCCATCAGCTTTGCGGAATCCGGAACTTTTTTGTCAGTGATTTGCTTTACAAGAAATTCGTTTCCTTTCTGCGTGTCAAATTCAGCGATAACCGGGTAACATTCTTTTTTTACAGAATTTTCAGAATCATTTTTTGCGCGGTAAATAAGAAAATCCATCGCGTCTTTCATCTGCATTTCTTTTACAGCTTTTACAGCCTGAACCCGGACTTTAACATGGTCATCGCGGATTGCCTGAATAATCGTTGTCTTCGCTTTCCTTGAATCCGGGAAATTCTGGAGTCCTTTTATGCAATACTCGCGCATATTCGGGTCATCGGTTTCAAAAAGTTTGACAAGAACTGGAATCGCCTCGTTTTTTTTCATATTTCCAAGGGCTTCCGCGGCATACATCCTAACAAAACTGTTTTCATCCTCATCCTGCGCAATTTTCATTATTGAATCGAAAGTTTCCACCGCATTCATCTGCCCCAAAGTGCGCATAAGAGCCTGCCGCTGGGCTGTCTCAAGGTCATCGCGCTCAAGGAATTTTGCAAGATACAACGATTCTTTTGCTCCGCCAGTTTTTCCAAGAGCTGAAAGCGCCCCCGTAAAATATTTTTCCTCATCAGAATCAATAAGCTTGATAAGAGCTGGAGCCGCAGCCTTGCACTTCACTTCTGAAACATAATTCATACATTCCTGCACAAGCGAAAGCGGAGTATCGTAAGGATCGTCAAGAATTTCCACCGCATACGAAGAAAGACACGGATCTTTTTGGCGGGCGAAATAGCCAAGGATTTTTCTGCGGACATCATTGCTCGCCGTTGACTGAAACAAGTCGTACAATGCGTCGCTGTAACGGGA
Organism: bacterium; assembly: GCA_963599585.1. Taxonomy (GTDB): domain Bacteria; phylum Spirochaetota; class Spirochaetia; order Treponematales; family Treponemataceae; genus Treponema_D. The sequence goes on along the minus strand of CAVBXG010000040.1, from coordinate 18,543 downwards.
ATCATCTTCTTCAACAATTTTATCAACAACAGAATTTATTTCGGAAGGAGTTCCAAACGAAAGTGTCATTGAATTTGACTCATATTCTGAACCGTCCTCGTCTTTTTGCTGGACTTCCTTTAATTTTTCCGGGTCGGCTTGCCGCGGACGCATTTCAGCAGGAATTTCAACCTGAATTGAAGCAATATCATCGCTGTATTCGTCTGTTTCCGCCGAAACTCCATCATTTTCAGAATTTTCCGAAAGCACAGAATTTTCAGTTTTTTCAGAATCAGCGGAAATCAAAGTTTCCTCGGACATAACGTCAGCGAATTTTTCATCAGCATCTGAGTTTAAGTCAACTTCTTCTGAGACAGAAACTTCCGGCTCATCTGAAATTTCCACATTTTGAGCAGAAAGAATAATTCCGCCTGCAACGAATAAAAAAATCAACGCGGAAAAAATATTTTTCTTTGAAAAAAAGCCAAATTTTCTCACTGAATTTCTCCCCGTTCATAGCGCGCCAAAAAATTCTTCTTGTATTCTTCAAAACGGTCGTTGTCAATCGCGGCACGGATTTCTTCCATCATATTGTGCAGAAAATAAAGATTGTGGTAGCTTGCCAGAATTGAACTTAAAATTTCCTGCTCCTTAAAAAGATGCCTAAGATAAGAGCGGCTGTAAGTGCGGCAAACCTTGCAGTTACATTCTGAATCAATCGGCTTAAAATCGTGCTTGTACCGTTCCTGTTTTATCGAAAGCTGACCATCATGCGTAAAATATGCGCCGTTCCGTGCGTTTCTTGTTGGCAAAACGCAGTCAAACATATCAACTCCGTCAGAAACCGCCTCCAGAATATATTCAGGCGTTCCGATTCCCATTACATAAACCGGTTTTTCTTCCGGCAAAAACTGCATTGTATATTTCAGGAAATCCCCAAAAACTTCTGAAGGCTCACCAACGCTAAGTCCGCCGATTGCGATTCCCGGCAAATCCAGGCTTGAAACAAATTCCGCGCTTTTCTTGCGCAAATCCTCAAAGAAATTTCCCTGAACGATTGGAAAGAGAACGCCTTTGTAACCGCGTTCCTGCGACAAAAGCCACTGTTTTTTTGCACGCTCCGCCCATGCGCTCGTAACCTGCAAAGCGTGCTCGGCTTCTTTTCGTTCAACTCCATAGCCGGAACAGACATCAAGCTGCATCTGAATGTCCGAATTGAATTTTACCTGCGTCTCAACGACATTTTCCGGCGTAAAAAGATGATAACTTCCATCCAGATGACTTTGAAATTTCACGCCCTCCGGATTAATTTTCCGCAAGGAAGAAAGGCTGAAAACCTGAAATCCACCAGAATCGGTCAGAAAATTCTTTTCAAATTTTGAAAAACCGTGCAGACCTCCAGCTTCCTGAATCAAATCCGCGCCCGGACGCAAAAAAAGATGATATGTGTTCGCAAGAATTATTTCAAACCCGATTTCTTCAAGGTCATCCTTTGTGATGGCTTTTACCGTTGCGCTAGTTCCAACCGGCATAAAAACAGGAGTCCTGACAGTTCCATGCGGAAGTTCAAGCAAACCGTTTCTGGCATGACCGTCCTTGCTCTTGTGCAAAACATTAAAAATCTTCATAAAAACCTCAAAAAAATATCATTTATTAAAATATAAAAATCAGTCCGAAATTTATGTGCGTGCGTAATAAAGCAGAACAATGCTTATCACTATAAAAAGGAACACAGGAAACCACGCTCCCATCAGCGGAGAAATATATCCGCCGGCCGCAAGAATCATTGTGACCATCTGCGTTACATAAAATAAAACAGCGGCGGCAACAGAAAGTGACAAACTTATTAACAGAACATTTTTGCGCGATTTTCCAGAAATTCCAATCGAAAGAAAAACAACGATGAAAACTACAGCAGGAAAAGCGAATTTCTTGTAATATTCAGAAAGTTCCTCCTGATAAGGCAATCCTGCCCTTTTAAGATGCTCAATATAATTTTTTGCCTGTTTTGCATTTACATCCTGGATATTTTTTACGTTGCTCTGGAAAACCTCGTAGCCTTCAGAAAGCCGTTCCTTGAACTCATCTTTTACAGAATGAGAAACCGTCATGATTCCGTTCTCATAATCGTATTCAAGGCTGTTTCCAAGCCGCCAGCGCGAAGAATTTTCATCCCACAGCGCATAATCTGAAAAAATAATCGCCTTAAGATTTTTTTCTTCATCCCTTAAAATAATGTAAAGATTTGAAAGTCTTTTGGAGGAACTTTCGTAATGCCGCGCCTTGTAGACAATCAGCCCGCCATCAGAAATTACAACAATATTTGATTTATTCAGGGATTTTTCTTTGTGAAGAAGCGAATTCTGCAGTTCATTTTTTTCCGCAAGCGTTGGAACAACCACAAAATTTTCAAAAAGAAACAGCACAACGCTCATTATAATAGAAAAAATCAGCAGCGGATAAACAAAATGAATCAGCGAGATGCCCGAAGAAAAAATCGCAGTAAGCTCGTTGTTCGCGTAAAGGTCGCTCAAAGTATACGCAACCGCAAAAAGAATTCCAAGCGGAATTGCGTACCAGATTGTTTTTGGTAGATACAAAAGAATCACACGGGCAACATCAATTGCCGCCGCATTATTTTGAATATAGCTCGTAAGATTCATAAGAAGATCCACAAGAATCAAAACCGGCGAAAAAAAGCCAAGAGAACCTAGAAAAACTGGAATAAACCGCTGAAATAAATACCGATGTAATTTCATTTTCGTTTTAACACAACATAAAGAGTAAGCCCAACCGCCCCAATCAGAACGTCTGGAAACCACATTGCGACAACCGCATTGATTCCGATTCTAAGAGAAAACATCTGTCCCAAAATCGTCATTGCCCAATAAAGAACGCTTATGACAAGCCCAAAAATCAGGCAGATAGTCTGTCCGTTGTGCTTTCCAAAAATAAAAGCCAAAGGCAGCGCAAGAATCGCAAAAAAGATTGAACAAAACGGATTTGAAAATTTCTTGTGGAATTCCATTTTGTAAGTGTTCAGACGGTATTTGCTTGTGTTCGGGTTTGCCTTCATCATCCGGATTTGCCGCCCTAAATCGTAAGAAGTCATTTCGCGTGGTCTGACCTGAAGATTTGTGTCGAGAACCTGTGAATCCAGAATATTCAAAGTGGCTTTGGAAGAGCCAAGAATATCAAAATCCTCGCGGTTGCTTTTTTTTAGGGAAGCCACAACGGAATCATTCATGTTGAGCTGCAGAAGGACGCCATCCTGCTTGGAGGAAATCATCTCTGTATCGCGGGCCGCAATAATCGTCTGAGTGTCAGAGGAACGCTCGTCAAAAAACACAAGGTCTGAAATCTTTGAATCCTTCACGTTGCCGATAACGATTGTAAAATCATCAAAAGATTTTATGGAATTAGGTTCAATTATTACGCCCGGATTTGAATTTGTAATCTCATGTTTTAGCCTGTTGAATTTTATAGTTCCAATCGGCAGAAGATAATCGTTCACAAAAAAGGAAGCAAGCGAAATCACAATTCCAAGAATAACAACCGGAACCGCGATAAAAGAATAGCCAAGCCCTGAAGCCCTAAAAATCAGAACCTCATTGTCGCTCATAAGACGGCCCAAGCACATCAAAAAACCGACAAGAGTCGCATCCGGCGCAGACTGGGCAATAACCGTAGGCAACGAATAAACCATAAGCCGCATCGTGTCAGCAAGCGGAACGTGTTTCTTTAAAATATCAGCAATCAGCAGAAGAATCTGGTTTACAAAAAAAACCAGAAAGAAGAAAAGGAATGCAACCATAAAATAAAGCAAAAGTTCTTTTATCAGATAACGAACCAGGACATAGTTTTTTAACTCGCCCTTATGAAAAAATCTTACAAGAACATAATCAATTTTTTCCTTTAAATAATCAACTTTCTCTTTTAAATGATTACGGTAAAATTTATGAAAAAGAGTTCGTGTAATGCGGAAAAAATAATTCAGTTTTGAATTCAAACCTTTTGAAAAATCTGAAAATGTTTTTTTTAAAAGTTCAATCACTGACTTTAAATTCAACCTTTTACTCCAGTAGAACCGAATCCGTTTGCGCCGCGTTCGGTTTCACCAAGCGATTCTGCTTTTACAAAAATTCCCTGAGTAACAGGGGCGACAATCAGCTGCGCGATTCTGTCTCCGCTGTTCACAACAAAATCAGAATCACCGAAATTCGCAAGAATGACCATAAGCTCGCCACGGTAGTCGCTGTCGATTGTGCCCGGAGTGTTCAAAACCATCACTCCGTTTTTTGCCGCAAGCCCGGAACGCGGACGAACCTGAATTTCATATCCCTCTGGAATTTCAAAAAAAAGTCCGGTCGGAACAATTCCACGTTTTCCAGGCTGAATCACAACCGGTTTTTCAATCAGCGCGCAGACATCAGCACCAGCCGCGCCCAAAGTTTTATAGACAGGAAGAGCAGCGCCTTCCTTGACAATACATTTTACTTCAATAGAATTCATTCTTCCATTATAGCAAAATAAGAAGTAAATGTCATTTGCCGCGGAAGTTTTTCATGCGGACGCATTGCAAAATATCTCTGAAACAATTGATTTTATAAAAAAAAAGTATTAGATTCTTCGTGATGTGGATATTTTTTGCCATAGGCTCAGCAGTCTTTGCCGCCTTAACCTCGATTCTTGCAAAAGTCGGAATTGAAGGTGTAAATTCAAATCTTGCGACTGCAATCAGAACTTTTGTTGTACTTTTAATGGCCTGGGGAATGGTTTTTATAACTCATTCAGAAGGCGGAATTTCCAGCATTGAAAAGAAAAGCTGGATTTTTCTGATTCTTTCCGGTCTTTCAACAGGAATTTCGTGGCTCTGCTATTACAAGGCATTACAAATCGGCGATGCCTCAAAAGTTGTTCCGATTGACAAGATGAGCACAGTTTTAACGCTGATTCTGACATTCGTGTTTCTGCATGAATCTTTCACCGCAAAATCATTGATTGGCACAATCCTTTTGACGGCAGGAACTTTAGTAATGGTTATATAAAATTCGCTAATCAAATTGCACAAAATAAATAAAAATGATAGAATAGAATATCTTTCGGGGATATAGCTCAGTTGGTAGAGCATTTGGTTCGCAATCAAAGGGTCGTCGGTTCGAATCCGATTATCTCCAAATAAAAAAATCGCTGGATGGCGATTTTTTTATTTAACGAGATTCATTAAGTTTGTTATAAAATAACAAACTTAATGAATCTCGCAACGACGCGGCGTCGAAGACATCTGTGTTTTCAGAATATTTTTTTATGAAAATATTTCACATAACGAAAAACTCTACATATCGCTAAGAATTTTTTCAACAGATTCTTCTGACTCCGGACCAACAACCGCAAACCATCGGGAAGATTCTTCAATCCAATATTTTTTGAACGCGGCAACAACTTGTTCCGCCGTACATTTTTTTACAACTTCAGTCAAAGCGTCCGCAGAATCAATGTCGCCAAACTGCAAGAGGCTGGCAGCCATTCTGGAAGCGACGCCGCTGCAAGTATCTTGTGTTGAATATTTTCTATTTATATAAGAATTTTTATAGCCCTGCAAACGATTTTCCAAAGGCTCGGTAATATATTCGCCATTCTTGTTTTTTCCGCTTATCAAGATGCCGTTTTCCATAAAAGAGCGCGCTTCTGACATAGCTTTTGAAAGCAGCTCAAAATTCGAGACGCGGAAAAGAAATTCATATCCAAACGGAGCGTCGCTTGAAGAAACACTACTAGACGGTGTGTAGCAAATTCCATATTTTTCGCGCACAACATTAAAAAGAACATCGCTAAAGATATTTGCGGCAAGGCGGGCAATAGGATAATCAGGGGAATCCACTTTTGGCGAGGCAAAAACCCTAAGCGCGTGACCAGCTCCGCTTGCGGCTTGATGAACAAGAACAACAGGCGCGCCAGAAATTTTTATTTCAGGAATTGAATCAGGCTTCAACTGAACAGAAAGCGGTTTTATCGTTCCGAAAGTTCCATCCAGAATCTCAACAAGTTTTTTTGAATCAATATTTCCTGTTGCAACAAAAGAAATTCTGCGGGAATCTTTTAGCGTCGGATAATAATTTTTTATCGCCTCCAAAGTTATGTTTTCAATTGAATCTTGTGTAACTTCTGTGCCGGCGGAATACGGATGCCCGGAATAAATTATTTTGTTCATATAATAAAACATTATTCCGGAAGGATCATTCATTCTTACCGCGACATTCTGTCTGTACCCTTGCATCAAAACCTCGTATTCGCGCGCAGAAAATTCCGGGTAAAAAAAACTGTCCGCAAAACGGGCAAAAGTTTCGTCAAAATATTTTGCAATGCAGCTCATTCCATAAACCGAACCGTCATTTATTGAATAAGAGGAAAATCCGCCCTGAGTTTCATACGAAAATGACTTTAATTCTTCATAGCTGTAATTTTTTGAGCCCATGGACATAAGACTCAGCACAGCCGCCTCAAGTCCGCTTGTCTCCGGCGTTAAGTATTCAACGCCACCTTTGATAACCGCATAAACCGCGCACAAATCGCTTTCCTCATTATTTTTTATGTAAACAGGAATTCCGTTCTGCAAAATAAATTTTTCAGTTTTTCCAGACTCACCAACGGAATCAGCAAACGCAAAAGAAATCAGCACAACAAGAAAAAATATCAAAGCAACAAAAAATTTTTTCATTTTCATCTTTTTATTTCCTCAAAACCAGCCTGCACAAAATCAGATTTCGTTTTTTCATAAACCGCAGGACTCACAAGAACCGTAACAAGCGGATTTTTTCCAGCAACATATTTTTCAACAAAATCAAGAAGAGAAGAATCTGTAACTTCCGACATTTTCTGGTTATACGAATAATAGTAATTTTCATCGCAAACTGACCACCAGAACCGAACCGTTCCCAAAAGTCCTTCCGCCGTCTGCCCCGTAATTATGTTGTCATCCTCAAGCCGCCCGCAGATTTTTAAAATCTGATTTTTGTCCGCATTTTTTGCAGTTTTTTCAAGAATCTCAGGAATTTTCTCCACAAAATATTTCGCGCGTTCCGCAACATCAAGTTCCGGCTGAGCAATAAGCGCATAAAAAGAAAGAATTCCGCAGGTTTTCCGCGTCTGATAACTTCCGCCAACATAATCAGAATCAGGAATTCCAAGCATTTCGTCATTTGCGAACGACTGCTTAAAAATTCCAGAAGGATTTGCAATCAAATTTGAAAGAATATCAACCGGAAAAGTGTCCTCCGCCTCGTAAGCCGCATCTGGTCCGCGGAATTCCACAAGAATCTGCGCAAGCTGCTCCGAGATTTTCTCATAAGGCATCACGCGGAAAACCGTAGAACCAAAAGGCTCTTTTGAATGTCTTATCATTCCATCCGCAAACGGATTTTTGCCTTTTTTCCACGAACCGAAAATCTTTTCAACCATCTCAAAAACTTCATCAGGATTCACATCGCCGCCAACAAAAACCGCAGAATTGTTCGGCACATAAAAAGTTTTCTGGATTGACTTAAGCTGCTTAAGCGTGGCATTTTTCACAGAATTTTCAGTTCCGCTCGGACTCATCGTGTAAGGCGCATCAGAAAAAAGCAGATTGTTCCGCGCTTCCATCAGAATATGGGCCGGATCAGACGCGCTTCCATTGATTTCCGAAATAACAACTTTTTTTTCAGCCTCAAACTCCGATTTTTCCATCAGCGGATTCCGGATCGCATACGACCAAAATTCAAGCCCCTTTTCCGTCATGTCAGAAGGAACGGTAAAATAATAATTCACACATTCAAGCCCGGTCGAGCCATTCCATTCCGAAACGCCCATATCGCTAAGCGCACGGTTCACGCTCGCCGCATCCTTGTAAAGCGAATTTCCCTTGAACATCATGTGCTCGTAAAGATGAAAAAGCCCGGCATTCTGCGCATTTTGAGTATAAGAGCCGCAACGCACAGCAATTTCAATGTACGAAAGCGGCACAGAATGATTTTCCGACACAAAAAGCGAAAGTCCATTTTCCAGGTTATAGTGAAACAGCGATTTTACCGGAGTTTTTTCAGCAACAGCCAGCCAAACCGCAAAAAAACACGCAATCAACGCAAAAAAAATCTTCTTCATCTTCATTCCATTCTTTTTTTTGGGTGGGGGGGGCAAGATTTCCCCTCGTCGGCACTTCGTTGCCTCCTACCCCTTCTAGCGGGCTCAATCGCCGCCCGCAACGCCTGCTTAAATCCTATGCCTTAAAATCGTTCACTCCGTCCAGATTCAAAGTTGCAAACAAATCGTCAACTGTTTCTCTGCGCCGAATCTGAACAAATGAACCGTCCTCGCGCATCAAAATCTCTCCGGCGCGGAGTTTTCCGTTATAATTAAAGCCCATCGCCCTTCCGTGCGCGCCAGCATCGTGAACAATCACAAGGTCGCCAATATCAATTTTTGGCAAAGCACGCTGAACCGCAAATTTGTCGCAGTTTTCGCAAAGACTTCCAACAACATCGTAAACATGATCTTTCGGCGCATTCTCTTTGCCGCTCACTGTAACTTCATGGTACGCGCCGTACATTCCCGGTCGCATAAGGTCAGCCATGCAGGAATCAAGCCCGATGTATTCGCGGTAAATGTGTTTTTCATGGATTGCGGTAGAAACAAGCCAACCGTAAGGACCAGTAATCGGTCTGCCACATTCCCAGCAGATTTCAAGAGGATCAAGTCCGGCCGGAACAATTATTTCGTCATAAAGTTTTCGTATTTTTTGGGCAACTTCATTGTAGTCAACTTTTTTCTGGTCAGTTTTATACGGAATTCCAAGACCGCCGCCCAAATCTGTAAATTCAATTCTTACACCATCTTTTTCTTTAAGTTCAACCGCAAGCTCAAAGACAAGTTTCGCAGTGTCAGAAAAAAAATCCGGATTCAGCTCATTTGAGGCAACCATTGTGTGAAGCCCAAAATGCTTTACGCCTTCAGCCTTCATGATTTTATATGCCTCAAGAATCTGTTCGCGGGTCATTCCATATTTTGCCTCTTCCGGCTTACCGATTATTGAATTGCATCCATGCTTTGCAGCTCCAGGATTGTAACGGCAGCACATTGTTTCCGGCAACTTTCCGCCAAGCGCATTCTTCAGATATTCAATATGCGTAATATCGTCAAGGTTTATGATATTTCCTTCCTTATAAGCGTACTGATATTCTTCAGCCGGAGTTTCATTTGAAGTGAACATCACTTTTTTGCCTTTTATTCTAGCCATTTTTGAAAGCATAAGCTCAGGAAGACTAGAACAGTCCGCGCCGCAGCCTTCGCTTGCAAGAATTTTCAAGATATATGGGTTCGGACACGCCTTTACCGCATAAAATTCCCTGAAAGCCGGAAAAATGCTGAACGCTTTTGTAAATTCACGCATATTTTCGCGGATTGCTTTTTCATCGTAAAGATAAAAAGGAGTCGGATATTTTTTTACAAGCTCTTTCAGCTGCTCATTATTTAATGGAAAATTGCTGGACATATTAAAACCTCACATTTGATAAAAAGCAAACGCATTATTAAAAATAATTACACAAAAATGCCTGCACTTTCAGCGGAAAACCAAAATTGGCTATGGTTGCAATTTTTTTTAGGAAGAAAACTTCAATTCGCAAAGCTCATTTTCAGTTTTCTTTTATGCCTATCGGCAAAAAAATGGCAAATTACGCCAGTTTTGTTTTTTCGCTTCCGTTCCGGCATTTTTTTTTTCTATTTAATTCTTATAATGTATTTACCTTATCTGATTATTGCATTTATTACCAAAAATCACAATAATTACAAATTGATAGAAATACAGTTTTTATCAATATGGGGAGCTGGAATAATCCGGCTGAGAGTAGGCTGTTCGCCTTGACCCAAAACCTGATTTGGATAATGCCAACGTAGGGAAATTTTACAATGCCATTCCGGCAGCATTTTATTCAAAACAGGCAATCTTATTTCAAGAGGCTTGTTATGTTCTCAAAAATTTTTTCAAATGTGCGGGAAAAATCTCCGCTGATTCACAACATTACAAATTATGTTACCGTAAACGATGTGGCAAACATTATTCTTGCCTGCGGCGCAAGCCCGATTATGAGCGACGATGAATCTGAAGTTGAGGAAATCACTTCAATCTGCGGCGGCTTGAACATAAATATCGGAACTTTGAACAAAAACACAATCCCTTCAATGTTTCTTGCCGGAAAAAAAGCAAATTCGCTAGGGCACAAAGTTCTTTTAGACCCGGTTGGAGCAGGCGCTTCAAAATTAAGAACAGAAACTGCCATCAATCTTATTTCAGAAGTAAAATTTGACATAATCCGGGGAAATATCTCAGAAATAAAAACGCTTGCGCTCGGAAGCGGAACAACAAAAGGCGTTGACGCAGATGTTTCAGACGCAGTAACAGATTCAAACCTTGAAAAATCAATTGAATTTGTAAAAGATTTTTCAAAAAAAATGAATTGCGTTGTTGCAATAACCGGAGCAATCGATCTGGTTTCAGACGGAGAAAAATGCTACGTAATCCGCAATGGAAAAGCCGAAATGGGAAAAATAACTGGAACTGGCTGCCAGCTTAGCGGAATGATGACCGCATTCATTGTTGCAAATCCGGAAAATGTCCTGGAATCCGCCGCCGCCGCTGTCTGCGCAATGGGACTTGCCGGCGAAATCGGATGGAAAAATATGCAGAGCGGCGAAGGAAATTCAACCTACAGAAACAGAATCATTGACGCAATCTACAATATGAACGGCGAGCAGCTGGAATCAGGGGCAAAATTTGAAATCAGATAATAACGAGCTTCTCCGCAAGAATCTTTTGCTTTACGCTGTGACCGACCGGCACTGGACCGGCGAAAAAAATCTGATTCAGCAGACGGAAGAAGCCATAAAAGGCGGCGCGACTTTTGTTCAAATCCGCGAAAAAAATCTTGACGAACAGGAATTTGAACAGGAAGCGATTAAGCTTAAAAAACTTTGCGGAAAATACAAAATTCCTTTTGTTGTAAACGACAACGTTCAGCTTGCAAAAAAAATTGACGCGGACGGAGTCCACATCGGCCAGGACGATATGAATCCTCTGGAAGCGCGGAAAATTCTTGGCGAGCACAAAATCATCGGCGTAAGCGCGCAGACAGTTGAAGAAGCAGTTCTCGCCGAAAAACAAGGAGCGGACTACCTTGGTGTTGGAGCTGTTTTCCACACAGGAAGCAAGGACGACGCGATTGAAGTTTCTCCAGAAACGCTAAAATCAATCTGCAAAGCCGTAAAAATTCCTGTTGTCGCAATCGGCGGAATCACAAAAAATAACGTCCACGAATTAAAAAACAGCGGAATCTGCGGAATTTCAGTCATAAGCGCGATTTTTGCCCAAAAAGACATAACCGCAGCCACAAAAGATTTAAAGGAACGCGTAAAAAAACTGCTAGGATGAAAATCAATTGGAAAAAATAAAAGCTGCAATATTCGACATGGATGGAACACTTTTGGACTCAATGCAATTCTGGACATTTTGCCCGGAACTCTACATTGATTCCATCGGCTTAAAACCACAAGAAGGACTTGGCGAAAAACTTTTTTCAATGAGCATGAAAGAAGGTGCCGAATTCCTAAAAAGAGAATACAAGTTGAATTTTTCAACAGTTGAAATTTGCCACGGAATCAACAACATTCTAAAAGATGCTTACGCAAACAAAATCCAATTTAAAGACGGAGCAGAAGATTTTCTGAAAGAACTGAAAGCAAGCGGCACAAAAATCGCACTCTGCACAAACACGGACCGGGAACTTTTCGCACCCGCCCTAAAACGATTGAACGCAGAGCAATATTTCAGCAGGATTTTCACCGCATCAGAAATGGGTATGACAAAAGAACACCCGGAAATCTTCAACGCAGTTTCAGATTTTTTAGAAACCGCCCCGCAAGAAACATGGGTTTTTGAAGACGCGCTCTACGCAATCAGAACCGCAAAGAAAGCCGGCTACAAAACCTGCGGAATCTACGATAAATCTTTTGAAAAACACAAGGACGAAATAAAAAAATACAGCACAATTTACTGCAAAAATTACGAAGAAGCAAAAAACTTCTTTTTTAAATATTTCAAATGTTGAGTTTCATAAATTCAGCATAAAAATTGAATGAGCTACCAGAAAAAGCGCGTCAATTCGCTATGCGGACCGTAACAAAGTATCGGACTGCGCAATTTTCTTCAAAAATTGCTTGCCATCGCTCCGAATAGCTCCGTTGCCGCTTTCTTTTTCTTCCCGCTCATTCAATTTATGGATTCAATAAAAAACTAAACATTTGACTTAAATAAAAAATCCTTCTTGAGGGCACCGCCTGAAGGAAAAATTTTCTTATAAACAGGAGAAAAAAATGAAAACCGCATTGACAATCGCAGGAAGCGATTCTAGCGGAGGCGCCGGAATTCAAGCAGACATCAAGACAATGACTTGCAATGGTGTTTACGCCATGAGCGCAATCACAGCCTTGACCGCACAGAACACAACCGGCGTTACCGCAATCCAGGAAGTCTCGCCAGATTTTCTGAAAGAACAAATCAAAGATGTTGTAACAGACATTTTTCCAGACGCAGTAAAAACCGGAATGGTTTCATCTTCTGCGCTTATAAAAACAATTGCCGAATCAATAAAAGAATTCAACCTAAAAAATATCGTTGTTGACCCGGTTATGGTTGCAACCAGCGGAGCAAAACTCATCAGCGATGACGCAATCGAAACGCTGGAAAAAGAACTTCTTCCGCTTTCAACCGTGATTACACCAAACATTCCCGAAGCGCAAGTTCTTAGCGGAACAAAAATCACTTCTGAAAAAGAAATGCAAAATGCCACGGAACTCATCTGCAGAAAATTCAACTGCGCAGTCCTATTAAAAGGCGGGCACAATTTAAACGATGCAAACGACTATCTGTTCGACGGCACAGAAGGAACCTGGTTCTACGGAAAACGAATCAACAATCCAAACACCCACGGAACAGGATGCACACTTTCCAGCGCAATCGCAAGCAATCTCGCCAAAGGATTTTCCCTGCCGCAATCCGTAAAAAACGCAAAAGACTACATAAGCGGAGCTTTGGAGGCAATGCTTAATCTCGGAAAAGGCTCAGGACCATTAATGCACAACTGGAATCTGAACTCAAACTAAAAAAAAGAAGAATAAAAAGGAAATAAAAATGAACAATAAGACAAATATATTCAGCAATGCGCTAATCTGGTTTGGCGCGGCAGTATCAATCGCAGAAATTCTTACAGGAACATACTTTGCGCCGCTCGGATTTTCAAAAGGAGTCGCCGCAATCCTAATCGGACACATAATCGGCTGCGTACTTCTGTTTTTTTCCGGCTACATTGGAGCAATCTCAAGAAAATCCGCAATGGAATCCACCGCAACAAGTTTCGGAACATTCGGGGCAAAATTTTTCGCGCTTTTAAACGTAATTCAACTTACCGGCTGGACAGGAATCATGATTTACGACGGCGCACTCTCAATCAACGAAATTTTTTCAGACAGCACAAAATTCCATTCAGCATGGCTCTGGTCGCTCGTAATCGGAATCCTGATAATCCTCTGGATTTTAATCGGAATCACAAACCTTGGAAAATTCAACACAATCGCAATGGGCGCACTTTTTGTGCTGACGCTCGTCATGTGCAAAGTAATCTTTTTCTCAGGCAACGCAAACCCAGAAATAAAAAATCCGGTTCTGGACGCAATCACATTCGGACAGGCAGTTGAACTCGCTGTCGCAATGCCGCTTTCCTGGCTACCATTAATCAGCGACTACACAAAACACGCAGAAAAACCATTCAAGGCAACATTCGCCTCAGCCGCCACATACGGAATCATTTCCTGCTGGATGTACATAATCGGAATGGGAGCCGCAATCCTGACCGGCGAAACAGACATCGCAAAAATCATGGTAAAAGCCGGTCTCGGAATCGTCGCCCTTTTCATCCTTATTCTTTCAACAGTAACAACAACCTTTCTTGACGCATACAGCGCAGGCGTTTCAAGCAAAACAATCTGGGAAAAACTCCCTGAAAAATGGATTGCCGTCGCCGTAACAATTCTAGGAACAGCCGCGGCAATAATTTTCCCAATGGACAACATAACCGGCTTCCTCTACTTCATCGGCTCAGTCTTTGCCCCAATGATTGCAATTCAGCTAGCGGATTTTTTTATCGTAAAAACAGACTCATCACAAAACAAATTTGACACAGCAAAACTCATAATCTGGTTCATCGGCTTCATCCTCTACCGCCTTCTCATGAAAACGGATTTTATAGCCGGAAACACGCTCCCAGACATGATAATCACATTTGCAATCACAATAATCGCTAGAAAAATAAAAAACAAAACTGCAGACAAAAGCGAACTCTGATTCTGATTTTGGGCGCTAAGATTCCTTTCCGCCGCACGCAAAAGCCGTTTTCCAAAAATCATCCAGAAAACGGCACTTCCAGGGCCCGCTCCCGCTCGGTCTTGTATTAAGAGATTTGTCTTTCCATCCGTAAAGCCAAACTCTTAATACAATCCTTTTGTCGCTCCGCTCCAAAACCCTTCCAGCACCGCGCAAGTTCCTCCAATTCTGTCATTTCCAGAGCAAAACTCATTCACTTTCAAAAACCAGGATTTTTTCAGTCATTTTTTCAACAACCGGAAGTTTCTCAAACAGCTTTAAAACCGGATGAAGCGCAATCATTCCCCTTGTTATGTTGTCATCCTTTATTTTTCTAAAGCCAGCGGCAATGTCCGCAATATCTTCAAAACTGTCCGCGCCAAAAATAAATTTCGCGCCGGTATTCTCAATCGATTTTTCAATCTTTTCGCGATTCACCCATCTTTTCGCAAGACATTCAAGCATAACCGTCGCGCTTTTAAAATTCCCACGGATAATTTCAAGCATCTTCGCATTTTCATCCTTCGTAAGGTACATGCTCAAGCCTTCAACCACAAAAAGAACTTTTCCGTCCGCATTTATATTTTTTACCCAATCGGAATCAAGAACCGAACAGCCGATGTTCAAAACTCTTCCCGACTCATCAAAAATCTCGTTTCTAATCTCAATTATTTCCGGCAAATCCAGATTGAACCACTTCAGCCTTCCGTTATCCATCCTGTAAAAGCGCGTATCCAGCCCGCAGGCAATATTCACAACCGTGCAGTCAGGATTCCTAGAAATAAAATCCTTCACAAGCTCGTCAAACACAAGAGTCCGCGCAATAACGCCATCGCTCATCGTAGAATCGCCTTCCGCAAGCGAAAAATCGTAGTCAATCCGCTCAACAAGCTCAACAGCCTTAGCATCGTAAAACTTATGCCCCTTGTTCTTGGAATATTTTGCACGCGCATAAAAACTCTGAAGCATAGTTTCCGCAGTGCCGTTCAACTTTACCTTGATTTTTTCAGCCATAATAATTTCTCCAAACAAATTCTTTGCATTTGATTATACAAAAGTTAGCAAAAGCTAACAATATTTTTTGAGAAATATATTTCTGGAAAAGATTTGTTTCAATTGTCATTACTGGGCTATGTCCCAGCAATTTCGTGCCAGCTCGTTTCCGTTGTCATTATCGGGCTTGACCCGATAATCCCGCTCCGACATCTTTATTATTTCACTACTTTTCATCTGCACAAGCCGAATCATTCCTATACTTTTCTGCAATCGACTCCACAATTTTAAAAACTGCATCCAAATCAGACTCGGAAAAATGCAGAAGAGAATTTTCAATATGAACGACTTTGCTCGGAATTTTCTGCGCGCCTGACTTTTTTCCGCTCACAAGATATTCAACCGAAACGCCCAGCGCATCGGCAATTTTCACCGCAACTTCCGCACTCGGCAGGGCATTGTGTCCGTTTATGTAATTCCTGATTGTATTCACGCTGATTCCAGTTTTCTCCGAAAGCTCCTTCTGCTTTATGTCCTGGAATTCCATCTCATCTCTTAAATTATCCTTGAAACTCATTGTCAAAAATGTAATCTAATAAGATTGTTTTTAGGTTAAATTTAATCTTATAAGATACTAAACTGATTAAAAATGATTATATCTAATCACAAATTACATTTTTTGGAGTTTATTTAACATGAAAAATCAAGATTCAGAAACTAGCCTTATAAACGCGGATTTTTCAAAAAGAATCACGTGTCTTCGTTTTATCCTTGCAGTTCTTGTAGTTTTTATTCACAGCAAATTCGACCAGAGCACAATTGATTTTGCCGACGGTTCAATGCAAATCAGTATTCCGCTTTATGTGAACGTGATTCAAATGATTTTTACAGAGGTTTTGGGCAGCGTTTCCGTTCCACTGTTTTTTGTGATTTCTGCATATCTTTTTTTTTGCAAAGCCAAAAAGCACAAAAGAAAACGTAAAATCCAAATTCAAGTCGATTGTTGTTCCCTACATTTTTTGGACGGTCTTGACAATTTTTCTTTATTTTGCCGCACAGAGTTTTTCATTTTCAAGAAATTATTTTTCAAAGCCGGAAAACATAATCCGCTTATGGCATTTTTCCGATTTTGAAGAGGCTTTTTTTGCAAGAAAAAACAGTTACCTTGACTACTATCATCCGTTAGTCTATCAGTTCTGGTATCTGCGAAATCTTTTGATTTTTATGATTTTTTCTCCGTTAATAAAATTTCTTGCGGGACGTTTTCCATTTTCTTATTTTTGTGCAGTTCTTGCGGCGACTTTGCTCCGAATTTCAGGAGTTTTTCCTGACCCACTTTGGATTTTCCCAGCGCTGTTTTATTTTTCGCTCGGATTTTATGCGATGAACCATATCCAGAAAATCCTTGACTTTTTGGATTCAGTCCGATGGAAAGACTTTGCTTTTGCCTACATTGTTTTTGTTGCACTTTCTATATTTTTTGCTTTTACGGAAAATCCTGCTTCAGTAGTTGTCGGTTTTCTGCGCACAAATTTTACAATTCTTCTTTTTGTAAAGCTCGCCGGAAACTTTTCTAAAAATGAAACCGTGTCCAAAAAGCTTTCCGCGCTTTCTGCATATTCATTCTGGATTTACGCTGCCCACGCACCTTTTGTGGTAACCTCAATAAAAAAACTGATTTCAAGAATTGTTCCCATGCACGGAGCCTTCATTTTAGTTCAGTTTTTTTCAACGGCGTTTTTATGCACGGCATCACTGATGATTTTTGGATTCCTGCTTAAAAAATTTCTTCCGGGACTCTTCGCATTCTCAACAGGGGGAAGGGAAAAAAATATCTCTGACACTCCGTGTAGCAACAACTAACTACCCGAAAATCTGACCGGGCAGCCTCAGCCTCTCTCTCGGCGGGAACCGCCTGTCGAACTCCTCCGCATCCTCCGGATCGACGTAATATCCGTCAGGCTCCCTGAAGGTCCCGCCTCCGGCGTCCCCCGCCCTGTCAAGGAATCCCGGCACAAGCTCTTTTATCAAAAAATAGTCCGCGTCCGGGTCTGCCTCATATAATACACCCCTTGTCTTCGCCGCGGCAAAGCCGCTCTTTCCGTAGAAGCCTATGTTCCCTGTGATTGCGAGCGCGCCGCACCCCGTCTCCCTCGCCTTCCCCACCGCGTGCCGGAGAAGGGCTGTCCCGTATCCCCTGCGCTGGAAGCCCGGCGCGATGCTCAGCGGCCCGAACGTCATCACAGGAAGACTTCCTCCGCCGTCAAGCCTGATTTCAGACCTCACGAACATCACGTGCCCCACAAGAACGCCGTTCTCCTCCATGATGATGTCGAGCTCCGGGACAAAGTCGCTCCTCGAGCGGAACCTGTGCAGAATAAAATGCTCGTCGCAGCCCGGCCGGTACACGTTCCAGAACGCATCCCGCACAAGGCTCTCGACCGCCCTGTAGTCCGCCGGGGTCTCGTTCCTGAAGGTGATTCTCCCCATGTCTATCCTGTCATCCATTTCCTTAAACCCCGCTATAATGATAACCCATGCTCCGCAGAGTCTCAACCTCAGAAATTATTCTGAAAAAAGAACGGGAAAAACGCGCAGGGAAAAAAAAAGGCGGACCTGCAAAATCCATTGCCTTGCCCGCCATGTTCCCTATTCTAGTTTTGTCTTTTCTCCTGCAGGATGATCCTGTAGACCGACTTCTCGCTCAGAAAAAATCTCCTCGAGATCTCCCTGACCGGAACCCCCATCCATGCGGCACAGGTATATCCGCCTGTTCCGGTCCCTGTACCAGCTCCCGGAGTCCGTTGCCTCGCCCCATCTCCTGCGGTCTCCGCACCTCTGCGGTATATACAGACAGGTTCCTGCCGCATACTCCTGGACCATCCCAAGAAGCCACGCAGGAAGGACATCCGCCGCCCTCACATAATCCATCTTCATGACGCCCCTCAAAAGGATTCTTGTCCTCTTGTCGGACAGGCGTCAGAGGCCACTGAGACTCAGGTTACGCCCCTACCGCCGGCGCAATGCAAGCTTTAATGTGTCTGTATTCCTCAAAAAAAACTCCTGTAGGCAAAAAAAAAGCCCGGCGGCTGCCTACTTTCCCGCCCCGAGGGCAGTATCATCGG
>CAVBXG010000039.1:0-23815 GCA_963599585.1 bacterium | reverse complement strand
TCTTTTTCTTTTGTTTTGGCCAACATTGTACTCCTCCTATAGAGTATCATTTTTTGTTAGCCATTTACACACTTTATTTTACAGGGTCGATTTTCCACGGAAAGCCGTTTTTTTATTTTTCACCAGTTAACTATTATCTCTTCAAGCTAAGAACTGTATCAAGCAATGTGTCTGCTGTCTGGATTGTCTTTGCGTTTGACTGGAAGCCTCGCTGGGTAACAATCATATCTGTCATTTGTTCTGAAAGGTCAACGTTTGACATTTCAAGCGCACCGGCAAGAAGTGAACCTTTTCCGGCTACGCCAGATTCACCGATATTTGCCTGACCAGAGTTGTTTGTCTCAACGTAAGTGTTGTTTCCGGCTTTTTCAAGACCGCGGTCGTTTGCGAATGTTGCAAGGGCAAGCTGACCGATTACGCGGTTTGTTCCGTTTGAATAAACACCTGTGATTGTTCCGCTTGAATCAATCTTGAAGTTGTCAAGGTAACCAAGCGTATATCCGTCCTGACTGTAAGCCTTTGTTGAAGACTGTGAAGCAGACTGTGTAATTGTATTCTTCATACTGCCGATTGTTCCAAGATTAATATTGAATGTCTGGCGGTATGGATTTCCGTTTTCATCAGCATTTGCGTCTGGAACTGTAAACGAAGTCTGAAGAATAATTTCTCCTTCCTGGTTTGAGATGTTTCCAGAAGAATCCTCAACGCTTGCAAGCTGACCATAATTATCAAAATTCACGATAAAAGTATTCTGGACGCCATCTGTTGTTCCAAGACCAACACGAGTCTGTGTAAAATCCGCATTGTCTGAATCAACATTTACAGTTGCCTGCCAAGAGTTTGCAACTCCAGGAACTTTTGTAAATGAAACAGAAAGAAGATGTGCGTTTCCAAAGCTGTCGTAAATTTTTTCTTCAGTTCCCCAAGTTCCTTTAGCAATATCGCTTTCGCTTGCGCCTTCCAGAATTTCAGGAGTAGTTTTATTCAAGTTGCAGGCAAAAAGAACATTTTCTGTAGCTTTAGCAGGATCTTTTGAACCAACCGGAATAACCAAATCTGTAGGAGTTGCGGCAGTCTGAACAACCTGTTCACCGTTCAAGTCGCGTGCCATCCAACCCTGAACACGCTGACCATTTGCAGGATTCACAAGAGTTCCGTCGCGGTCAAGACCAAACTGACCATTTCGTGTGTAAAAACTTTCCTCGCCGTCTTTTAGGATAAAAAATCCGTTTCCCTGGATTGCAACATCAGTAGAAACTCCAGTTGTCTGAAGATTTCCCTGTGTAAAAACCTGCTCGATTGTCGCGATAGTCATACCAAGACCAACATCTTTCGGGTTTACACCGCCAAGTTCTTCTGTCGGTTTTGCAGCTCCGCCAACCTGCTGGCTTATCATGTCCTGGAAATTTACACGTCCGCGTTTGAATCCGGTTGTGTTTACGTTGGAAATGTTATTGCCAATTACGTCCATTCTTGTCTGATGATTCTGCAAACCAGAAACGCCAGAATAAAGTGATCTCATCATAATCTATGTTCTCCTGCTTATTACCTTATTAATTGTAAATGGCTTTGATTTTTGCCATATCGTAGTACATACCGTTTACCATTACCTGCGGATTTTCCCCAAAAGATGTCGCTTCTACCATACCCTTTGCTGTTGAATCGCCAATATCAATTTCAACAGATTTTCCCAAGGTAGATGCCGCCTGCGAAGAATTAATAACGCTGACCATCTTTTTGAACGATTCATTCATGTTTGTCATCTGTTCAAGCGATGAAAACTGAGCCATCTGGGAGATAAACTGAGTGTCTTCCATTGGACTTGTAGGATCCTGATTTGTAAGCTGAGTAAGCAGAAGCTTAAGAAAATCATCTTTACCCAGCTGCTGAGAAGATGTTCGCCCATTCACTGTGTTAGTTTTGTTGAAATTGTTTACCGCATTATCAACAGCAAACTTTTCAGTTGATGTCATGGTTGTGTTCGGATTCCTCGTCAGTTCATTCAGTTCCATTTCAGTACCTCTTTACGGCTTACCGTTTTTTGAGCTTCAAAAGATTTTTTGAAGTTCTTTTTTATAATCGGAATTTATGCAACGATGTTTACAGAATTCCGTGAAGAATTTTCAAGAATTTCTATTTCCTCAAAATTTTCATCAGAAAAAACATTCAGCTCGCCATAAATTTTCCGCATGGCAAACTCAGCCGCCGGATTATTCTGGTTTTCGCCCGGGTTATTCTGGCCAAAACTCTGGTTTGAAAGAGAAAGTTCCAGCCCTACAGAATCAAAACCGCTCTGCGAAAAAGCATTCTTTAAGTTTTCAGCAGATTCCTTGAACGCATTGAACGCTTCCTGGGTTGCAACAACAATTTTTCCAGAAATATTTTTGTTGTGAAGGTTCAAATCAATCTTTACATTTCCAAGGCTTTCCGGATGAAGAATCAGTTTTATTGAGCCAACATCATTGTCTTTAAGGACGATATTTCCTGCCTTGACAATTTCTCCGGCGTTTTCCTGAATCTGGTTTGCCAGCATAGCCTGAAAATTTGAACCGTTCGCGCCGGCCGTCTGGTTGTCAGAAGAAACAATGTTCTGGTTCGCGCTCGCGGCGGCAAAATCCATTGTAATCTGCGGATTGTTTTTTTCGTCGCGGTGAATTTCTGAAATTTCAACAGCGGATTTCCCAGTTTTTTCATCTGGATTTTTTTCAACATTTTCCGAGCGGAAATCCTGCACAGAAATTTTCTTGTCTTTATCAAGGAAAAAAGTTTTTTCGTTTTTTGAATCAATTTCACCGATTTTTTCAGAATCATCCGACAGCAAATCTGAAAAATCAGCATTTTCCTGAGAATTTAATTTCTCTTCTTGAAATTCCGCAGTTGAACCCGACGCGACAACTGAATTTTCCAAGACAAAATCTTCATTTTTAGGCTGATTTTTTGCTTTTTGCTCAGTTTTTTGCGTTTTTTCTTCTTTTAAATCTTTAATTTCTGATTTTTTTGAAGTTTTTACAGAAATTTCCTTTAGATTTTCAGGATTCTTCTCGTTCAAATCTGTTTTTTCCGCGGATTTTGTTTTTTCAGATTCTGTTTTTTTTGCGGCAATTTTTTTCTGAATTTTTCCAGATGATTTTTCATCAATTTTTTTTGTCTCTTTTAAAACTGACTTTTTTTCTTCTGGAACTTCAGAATCCTCTTTTTTTGCAACTTCAGATTTTTTTTCAGAATTCTCAATTTTTTCGTCATTTTTTGACACAGATTTTTCAGTATTTGCCGTTTTTTCCGGCTCTGACTGAGAAAAATTTTCAGAATTTGTTCTTGCTTCACTTACCAAATCCGAAAAAGATTTTTTTGAAGAAGAATTTTCCACGGATGATGAATAAGAATCATTCGGGCTGAATGAATTTTGCTGGGGAGCTAACTGTTGTAGCTTTGAAAAATCTAGTTGATTTTGTACAGTCAATTGCTGCATGGCAATTCCTCCAGTAAAACATGGACGAATTGCCTTCTGCAAGTTACTTCAGGGAATCAGGTTTGCTGAGCATTTTCCTTTGAATTTCCGCGGCACGTTCCGCAGGCATCAAGGAAAGCCAGTACGATCCCATAGAAGAAGTTCCGTTCCGGGCTGCAATTTCCTCAACTTTGCGAAGCACATCGATAACCGTCTGGTCATCCATCGCAACAAGAATATTTACAGCCGCTTCCGGGCGCATTCCGTTAAGATTTGCGGCAATCTGTTCTATGTTTACATTCTTATCATCGTACTGTTTTAGCGTCTGGTTAAATGTTTTTTCTCGTTCTTCCTGAGATTTTTCACGGTTTGAAAGTTCAGAGGCAATCTGTTCATTCAGTTTTTCCTTTTGGGCAATCTCGCTTTCACGCTTGTCAAGTTCTTCCATGCGCAAATCAATTGCCTCGCGCTGCTTGTTGATTCTGTCCTGGTCCAAATCTGCGACAACAGGATTTGTTGAAGTCGCCGTTACAGAAGTCTGCGGTTCTTTTCCAAGAATTTTATACAGCGGAGAAAAAACTGACTTCATGTGAACAACGCCAAGAAAGTCAAACCATAAAAGACCTCCAAGCGCCATTATGATAATCAACATGATGAGAACTATTGATTTTCCGATTGCTTTCACGATTTTCTCCTATAAACCAAAAACTATTCAACAAGTCCCGCAATCGCAGTTCCAATTGTAATATCATTATCCAGACAAACGATGTGCCAGTAAAGACCTTTCTGGCGGGTAAGAACTTCATCAAGGTAACCGTGGACGCGCGCAGAAATCTTGTATGTAAGCCAGAATGTCGAGCCGTCGCAGTTTATGCATACAGGTTTTGAGGCGCATTTTCCTTCTCCGCTCTGAACTACAGCCGCTGTAAGAATAGCAGCCGCACAACGCGCAGAACGTTCAGCCAAAGCATCAAAAAGTTCATAAAGAATATCGTAGTCTTCCTGTGTTCCATGATTTTCCGCGACAAATTTTCCAAAGGAAATTTCTGTGCTGTACGGCTCGTGAAGAAATTCATTCATCTCAATTGTTGTAAAACTTTCAAGGTTAGAAACTGCGGAAGCAAGTTTTTCTGAAAAAAGCTCTTCCTTTGCGGCAAGTTTCATCATCTCAAGGGCTACTGCGCCAAGATAAGCACCTGCGCACTGTTTTTCCATAAAAAATGTTCCCGGTTTCTGCGATTTTGCGTCGTAAGCCTTGTCAAAATCAGAAAGAATCACATTTTTTGTTTTTCCGGACTCGCAGACAACAATCTGTTTCTTAAAGCCTTTTCGGGAAGGAATTTCTGGCTGAATATACGCCGCATTCATTCCTGTTCCAAGAATAAAACCTACATAAGAAGAATACGGATAACCTTTTGCGGCAGCTTTTCCGGCAAGAAGCGCGGCGACCGTGTCGTTCAGCATTGTGACTTTTTTCGGCTCTTTCCAGCCGTGCTCAACAAGAGCCGCCTTTAAACATTTTCCGATTGCGTTACCGATTACTTCAGGAGCTTTCACTTCCTTGGAAAAACCAAGAAGAATTCCATCGCCATCTTTTGTTATTTCCATTGGATAAGAAAAACAGAAACCGATTGTGTCCGCCATTCCTTTTAAATGCTCAAGATTTTTTGCGAATTCATCAAAGAATTCTTTTTTGTTAAGCTCTTTTTCAACGCCCGGCATTTTTGTCTTTTTCATATTTGAGATTGAGGCATTTCCTTTTTCATCAAAAGTAACAAGGCTTGAACGGAAATTTGTTCCGCCGGCATCAATTACAATCACATTTTTATTTGTAATAGATTTTTCTGGCGGCAGACACCATGTAGGAATCATGTCCTCATCAGCTTTTTTTCCGCAGAGTCCTCGGTTCATGTCATCAAGAATTGATTCTGCAACAAAATTCACATCAACGTGTCTTACAAAATTGTGTCTGGAAAGAAATGCGCTTACGGCTGTATTCATAATAAATCCTCGGATTTTTATTTTACGTTTTCCTTCAAAAAAGTGAAAGAAATTATCCATTCAATTTTAACAAATATTGATAAAAACGCAATAGAATGTTAATTTTCATTCTATGGCTTTAGACTTGGAAACACTCAAAAATGAACTTAACCCGGAACAATACAGGGCTGTAACAACTGTAAACGGCGCGATTCTTATAATTGCAGGCGCAGGAAGCGGAAAAACGCGCGTAATAACATTCAGAATCGCCCACATGCTTGACCTTGGAATTCCGCAAAGCCAGATTCTTGCGCTTACTTTCACAAACAAAGCCGCAAAAGAGATGGCAGACCGCGTGAAGGAGCTTACACAGCGAAAACTTCAGAATTTAACAGTCTCAACGTTCCATGCGTTCGGCGTAAAAGTTCTCCGCGCAGACATAGATAAACTTGGCTACCGGGAAAATTTCTCAATATATGATGAGACAGACAGAACCGCGCTTATAAAGGAATGTGGCCGCGAGCTGAAATTTTCCCCGGACGCGCTTGATATTTACAAGATAAGCCAGATTTTTTCAAACATAAAGACAGGAAGAAAAAACTGGCAGACAGAAAACGATATGTACCGCCAGCTTTACGACTGCTATCAGGAAGGGCTGAAACTTTACAATGCTGTTGATTTTGACGACCTTATTGTGCTTCCGATAAAACTTTTCCGGGAAAATCCGGATGTCCTTGCGCGCTACAAGGAGCGGTTCAAATATATAATGGTGGACGAATTCCAGGACACAAGCCACCAGCAGTACGAGCTTATGCATCTTCTTGCAGACGAAAATGTCGCGGTTGTTGGAGATGATGACCAGTCAATCTATAGCTGGCGTGGCGCGGATTACCAGAACATAATCAATTTTGAGAAAGATTTTAAAGTCACAGAAATCCGGCTTGAGCAGAATTACCGTTCAACAGGAACAATTTTGGACGCGGCGAACGGCGTTATTTCACACAACACAAACAGAAAAGACAAAAAACTCTGGTCCGGAAAAGGTGAAGGAAAACCAATTGAAATCTATATGCCCGAAAACGAGACCGATGAGGCGAATTTTATCGCGGAAAGCATCCAGGGAATCGCAATGGAAGAAAAAAAGACTTACGATGAATTTGGAGTTTTAATCAGGGCAAACACGCAGTCCAGATACATAGAAGAAGCGTTCCTGCAGGCGAATATTCCGTACACAATGAGCGGCGGAACGAGCTTTTTTGAGCGAAAAGAGATAAAAGACATCATAAGTTACCTTCGCGTTATTGCAAACCATGATGATGACATAAACCTTCTGCGCATCATAAATGTTCCACGGCGAGGAATCGGACGTGCCGCAATCCAAGTAATAAACGATGAGGCAGAAAAACTCGGCTCAACGCTGTGGACGGCAATCCAGTCGCTGGTTCAGGCAGAAGAAAGCGAAGCCAGCGAAAATTTAAAGGAAGATTTGCAGGATTTTGTGAATCTGATTGAATCAAACCGGCAGAAACTTTTGAGCGGCCGTGGACTTTCAAAAAAAGTGCGCGAGATGGTGGAAGAAATAAACTACAAGGATTACCTTATCACGGAATATTCAAAAAGCGAAAAAGCCGTGCGTTTTAAGCTGAAAAACATCGAGCTTCTGCTGGAGATGATGGAACGCTGGGAAATCGACCCTGACAACGCAAATCCAAGCCTCTTCAATTATCTGAACAGAATCACGCTTATGAGCCGCGACAATGGCGACGACGAAAATGACAAGGGAAAAGTAAATCTTATGACAATCCACGCCTCAAAAGGACTGGAATTTCCAGTGGTTTTTATTGCCGGTGCGGAAGAAGGATTAATTCCTCACCAGCGTTCAGTTGACGAAAACGATGGAAATGTCGAGGAGGAAAGACGGCTTTTTTACGTTGCAATCACGCGCGCGCGCGAAAAACTTGTAATCTCATCGTGCCAGAAACGAAGAAAAATGCAGGCAATTGTGGAATGTGAGCCAAGCAGATTTCTTGACGAAATCCCGCAAAATCTTGTTGAATACCACGAGCCGCAAAAAGAAGTTTCAGAGGAAGTCGCAAAGGACATTTTCGCAAATATGCTGAAGAAATTCTCTGCAAATTAAGCGATTATGTTTTAAAATGCAGCAAACTAAAAAATGTCTGCACGTGAAGGAAAAAGACAAGTTTGGCGTCCTTGAAGTGCTTTTTGCCGAATGGCATAAAAGAATTATTGAGGATTTTACAAAGTAAAACCGGAAATAATTCTTCCCAAAAAACACTTCACAATAGCCAATACTTACCTTTTGACTGGAAGTGCAGACATTTTTTATTTTTATGAATTATTCAAACTAAAATCTGAATTTTATTTTTTTGCCAGTGCCTTCGTACAGTTTTTTGCGCTGCTCTGTAACTGAATCATCAGAAATATATGAATCGAACGAAGTCATCTTGTCGATTGTTCCGTTCGGCGTAATCTCAACGATTCTGTTTGCAACAGACTGAACAAATTCGTGGTCGTGGCTTGTAAAAAGCACAACACCCGGGAAATTTATCAGAGCCTCGTTCAAAGACTGAATCGCTTCCAGGTCAAGATGATTTGTAGGGTCATCAAGAATAAGGACATTCGCCCCGGAAAGCATAAGTTTTGAAAGCATACATCGGACTTTCTCACCGCCGGAAAGAACTTTTACCTTTTTCAATGATTCATCACCGCTGAAAAGCATTCTTCCCAAGAATCCGCGCACATAAGCGTCATCCTGCTCTTTAGAATACTGCTTAAGCCATTCTGTGATATTGTAGTCGTTGTCAAAATATTTTGAATTGTCGCGAGGAAGATATGTGTGGCTTGTTGTCTGTCCCCACAAAACTTCGCCAACCTGCTGTTTCTTTACGCCGTTGATTATATCAAACAATGCGGAAATTGAATTGTGCTCAATTCCGACAAAAGCGATTTTGTCAGTTCTTCCAACATTAAGGCTGAAATTCTTTAAAAGCTGAACGCCGTCTTCCTCGTAGTCAATACCTTTTATGTCAAGGACATTGTTTCCAATCTCGCGGTCCGCCTTGAAATTCACATAAGGGAATTTTCGGGTTGAAACAGGAAGATCTTCCACTGACTGGGCAAGTTTATCGTAAATCTTTTTGCGGCTTGTGGCCTGCTTTGATTTTGCGGCATTTGAACTGAAGCGCAGGATGAATTCCTTCAAATCCTTCATCTTATCCTCAGCTTTTTTCTGCTGCTCCCTTGCCTGCTTCTGCAGAACCTGTGTCATCTGGTACCAGAAATCGTAGTTTCCGGCAAACTGAGTGATTTTCCCATAGTCAATATCGCAGATATATGTGCAGACTGTGTTCAAAAAGTGGCGGTCGTGGCTTACAACAATAACTGTATTCTCAAAATTCAAAAGCCAGTCTTCCAGCCATGATATAGACTCAATGTCGAGACCGTTTGTTGGCTCATCAAGAAGCAGAATATCCGGGTTTCCAAAAATCGCCTGCGCCAAAAGAACGCGGACTTTCTGGCTTTCGTCAAGCTCGCTCATCATTTTGTCATGAAATTCCTCTTCAAGGCCAAGACCTGAAAGCATCTGCTCAATCTGATTTTCTGCCTCGTAGCCGCCAAGCTCGCCAAATTCAGCCTGCATTTCGCTGGCTTTTATTCCGTCCTCATCAGAAAAATCTTCCTTTGCATAGATTTCGTTTATCGCATTTGTAAGCTCGTACAGCTTTGGATAGCCCATCATGACTGTATCTTTTACAGAATATGCGTCATAAGCAAAGTGATCCTGCTTAAGAACGGCCATTCGCTCGCCTGTAGAAATAGAGATTGTCCCTGAATCGTGGTCAATCTCGCCAGAAAGAACCTTCAAAAAAGTTGATTTTCCGGCACCGTTCGCGCCGGTAATTCCATAGCAGTTTCCATTTGTGAACTTTAAATTTACATCTTTAAACAGCGGTTTTTCGCTGAAACTTACACTAACGTCATTTACAGTAATCAATTTTCAATCCTTTTAGTTTTGCTATAAAAATCCTATTTTTTTCCAAACAAAGCCTTGATTTTTGCCCAAAGACCTTTTTTAGGCTCCGGCTTTTTCTGAACAACATTCGTCTTGTTATAATTCTTTTTATAGCTGTTTTTCTTGTAGTTTTTGTTTGCCGGTGAAAATTTTGAATATCCTGCTTTTTTAGGATTTTTTCCTTCTGAACTGCGACCATAACTTGATTTTTTAGAGCCATATTTTTCTTTGTAAAGTTTCATGCGCTCTTCATAAGACATTCCGGCAAGTTCTTCCGGATTGATTTTTTTGTCGCTGAAAGAATTGCGTTTATATGGCTTTTTACCGTTTCTTTCCTTTCTGGAATTGAAATCTGAACGTTTTTTGCCATGCTCGTATTTTTCACCGCGGTTTTCAGAATGTTTATAATGGTCGCTTCTGTGTCCGCCGTGGAAATCGTCATCATCGTGCTGATATTCAGTCTTGATATAAATTCCTGCACTCTTGTCTTCCATCATCTGTTCTGGATAAGCAACTTTCGCCGGAATCTGCATCTCGATATAGCGTTCAATCGCCGGAAGATTGTAGACATCCTGCTCGGAGCAGAAAGTATACGCTTTTCCAGATTTTCCTGCGCGGGCAGTTCGTCCAATCCGGTGAACATAGTTTTCAGCCTCATTCGGAAGATCATAGTTTATAACCATCGCAAGGTCGTTAACATCAATTCCGCGGGCAGCAACATCGGTCGCAACAAGAACTTTCAATTCTCCAGCTTTAAAATCCTTTAGAATCTTAAGACGCTTGTACTGCGGCAAATCCCCGATAATGAATCCGGCTTTTATGTCGTTCATATCAAGACGTTTTGCCACAACCTCGCAGCTTCGCTTTGTATTGCAGAAAACAATAACGCTTGCAGGATTCTCGTTTTTCAGAGTTCCAATCAGGAGCTTCATCTTTTCATCGCTTGAAACGTGGAAAAGCTCCTGGTCTATTTCCGTAACTGTTATATTTTCAGCGGCGATTTCAATTTCCTTAGGATCGCGGGTATATTCCCACGCAAGGTTTTTTACGTAAGTATTCAATGTCGCGCTGAAAAGCATTGTCTGCCGTTCCTCGCTTTTTGGAACAAGCTTAAGGATTTTTCGCAAATCCGGGTAAAATCCCATGTCGAACATACGGTCAGCTTCATCACAAACAACAAACGCCGCGTCCGAAAGGCTTAAATTTCCGCCCTCGCAAAGATCAATCAAACGTCCTGGAGTCCCGATTATAATATCAGCACCGCGCTTTATCGCAGAAATCTGTTTTTCGTAGCCTACACCGCCATAAACGCTGACAGTCTTTAGTCTTGAGGCACTGCACAAAGTCTTTGCCTCTTCCTCAACCTGAACAGCAAGTTCCCGCGTCGGAACCATAATCAAAGCTTTCTTTCCGTTATTTTCTTCTTTTGAAAGCATTTCTTGTATTATAGCAACAAGGTAAGCTGCAGTTTTTCCAGTTCCTGTCTGCGACTGTACATAAAGGTCGGAACCGTCCTGCGACATCTTTAAAACTTGTTCCTGAACAGGAGTGCAAGTTTCGTAGCCAGCGGCTTGTAATCCTTTTAGCAAATCATCATTTAAATTAAATTCTGTAAAGTTCATAAAGTTAAATATAAACTTTTTTACTTATAGTTACAACCTTATTTGACGCGGAAGTCCATCGTTCATAATCGGATTCAGCTCACCCTGGATAAGAGGACGGATATAGTGAACAGCCGCATCCGCAATGTAGTCTTCCGTAATCCATTCAAGAGGAACTTTTTTCTCCACATTTGCGATTTTGTGAACATCCGCGGTCTCGTAGGAAATTTTATACGGAACCTCGGATTCGCGCAGCATGCAGACAACTTTTCCAGTCTCATTCTTGGTGATTGCGGCATGAACAGCAGTTTCTCCACAGTTGAACGCTTCCTCAATGTCTGTGAGGCTTGCAAAATGGCTCGCGCATCTCTGCAGTGTTGAAATTTCGATTGCGCGCGCCTTTATGTGCATTGTGCTTTTTATCAATGTCTCAAGATATTTTGCGCTTCCGCTCATCATTTTGTGCCCGAATGCATCCACCGCAGCCTGCTCGCTCGCAAGCTCGCAGACAAATCTTCCGTCCGCAAGGCGAACGCCTTCGCTAAGGGCAACAACGCAATACTTTTTCTTCTGCACAATTTCCTTTACGCGCTTCATGAAAAAATCAACGTCAAAGACTTTTTCCGGAAGAAAAATCATATCAACGCCCTCGCAGTCCTCTCCGCGCACAAGAGCCGCACTTGCCGTAAGCCATCCGGCATTTCTTCCCATAATCTCCACGATTGTAACAGCCTCGCAGTCGTAGATACGGCAGTCGCACACAAGTTCCTTTAGGGTTGTCGCGATATATTTTGCCGCGCTTCCAAAACCAGGCGTGTGGTCCGTCATGGCAAGGTCATTGTCAATTGTCTTTGGAACGCCGACAAAACAGATTTTGCTTCCAGATTTTGCCGCGTAGTCGCTGAGTTTTTTTATTGTATCCATTGAATCGTTTCCGCCGATGTAGAAAAAATATCCGATGGAAAGCGACTCCAGCTTTGAAAAGATTTTTTTATAGATTTCCTCGTCCTGTTCAATTTCCGGCAATTTAAAACGGCAGGAACCCAAAAACGAGGCAGGAGTTCTTTTTAATAAATCAATGTCGATGTTGCTTTTTAATTTTTCGTCAAGCTCGATGTACTCGTCGTTCAGAAGCCCCTTGATTCCGTGCAACATTCCGTACACTTTTTTTACGCCAAGATTTTTTGAAGCCTTAAAAACTCCAGCCAAACTTGAATTTATTACACAGGTAGGACCACCTGACTGCCCGACAATCACATTCAATGCCATAAAAAACCCCTGAAATTTGTTGCCTTTAATTTAACACAAACTTTTTCAGGGGGCAAGCCACAAAACGGGGCGTTGCGGGGGTGTCCTCGCACGGTGGATAGCGCAAAACCGAAGGTTTGGAGCGCAAGGCGGTTGTCCGCCTTTTTGATGTTGCTTCTTCCAAACATTTTGACGACGTGCTAGAATTGCGGCTATGGAAAACAAAAACGAATATCAGGCTGAATTATTTTCTAACCGGCTAAGGAAAAAATACAAGGAACTGCGCAAATGGGCCAGAAAAAACAAGATTTCA
This sequence comes from bacterium, assembly GCA_963599585.1. Taxonomy (GTDB): domain Bacteria; phylum Spirochaetota; class Spirochaetia; order Treponematales; family Treponemataceae; genus Treponema_D. Next base: position 11,192 of record CAVBXG010000039.1, on the reverse strand, counting down.
TGCTACCGGCTTTACGACAAAGATATTCCAGAAATTCCAGTTTCTCTTGATGTATACGAATTTTTACCGGAAAATATCCACAACGCCAAGCAGTGCGTTGAATTTACCCAGAAACAGAACGAACGCATTGCGGCGAACGATGCCACAGTTGAATCAGAAATCGCGGAAAGACGCTTTGCAGTGCTTTACCTTTACGAACGGCCTTACAAAAAAGCGGAGGACGAGGAAGAACTCTGGCTTTCAGAAATGGCACAGGCCGCGGCGGATGTACTGGGAATTTCTGCTGACCACATTGTAAAAAAAGAACGGAAGCCTCAGAAAGGCGCGAACCAGTACGAAAAAAAATACGCAAAAAATATAATAAAAGGGAACGTGCAGGAGCAGGATCAGATTTTCAGGATTGACCTTTCCACGTACCTTGACACCGGGCTTTTCTTTGACCACAGGCCGTTGCGCGCTAAAATCCGGGAAAACGCCGATAAAAAGCGCGTTCTGAACCTTTTTTGCTATACCGGAAGTTTTTCGGTTTACGCGGCGGCAGGCGGAGCTTCCTACGTTGAGTCGGTTGACCTTTCAAACACGTATCTTTCCTGGGCAAAAGACAATTTAAGGCTGAACGGTTTTTCTGACGCGGAAAAATATGCCTTTACAAAAGCTGATGTGATCGAATGGCTTGAAAAAAAATCCGCGCATATCCCGGAAGACAAAAAATTCGACCTGATAATCCTTGATCCGCCGACATTCAGTAACTCAAAATCCACAGAAAATATCCTGGACATAAACCGCGACTGGCCGGCTCTTGTTGAAAACTGCGTAAAAATGCTTAATCCGAACGGAACGCTTTATTTCAGCACGAACAGCACAAAACTTTCTTTTGACGGGTCAAAACTGCCGAAAAACACTGAATGTACGGATGAGACGCGGAATTCAATTCCAAAAGATTTTGAAGGCACAAAATGCCACCGGCTGTGGAAAATCCGGCTTTATTAAAATGAGGGGAAAAGCCTTTCCCCTGGGTTCTGTCACTGCGTGCCATCACCACACCCCATTCTGCGGACTCAAACGCCGCCCGCAACGCCTGCTAACGAATCTGCTAAAAAACGTACTTTGCGCCAAGCCCCAAGGCAAGAGTTCTGCGCGTCATTATTTCTGCGGTTTCGTTCGCGTATTTGACTTCTATCGGCTTAAAATCAAGTGTGTATTTCGCAAGCGCAAAAATTCCAACATTCTTCAAATTGATTCCGATTGTCGCGCCGGTTGTAATTCCGCACGAACAGAAAGTTTTTATCTTAAAAAAATCTGTGTCATCTTCCAGAAAACTGAATTTGTATTCAATCTTTCCAACCGGAAAAGAAAAATTCGGTCCTGCAAAGCAGCTCCAGCCCAAAAGTTTGTGCTCATCCTGATATGTTAAAAGCGGCGCAAGCTCAATCGTGCGGTACGAATATCTGTAGCTTACGGAGCCGATTTTCTGTTCAAAACCATTTGCGTTTATAAACGAAAAATCCGCCTGAACACCGATTTTTTCAAAAAACGGAAACTGGTAGGCGGCAAAAATATTCACTCCGAAAGTATTCTGTGCTTCAAAAGATGTGTCAAAACCGTTTTTTTCTGCAACAGAAACCTCATCTTTTATGTGGGAATCCTTTATCTCTGTTCCCAATCCTGTAACGAAAAGCGGAGCTGCGCCAACAGAAATTTTATTTGCAAAAAGACTGAAATTCAAAACTGAGAAAAGACAAAAAATCACCAGCCCTATTTTTTTGGGATTTTTTATGTTTTTATGTTGTATTTGCATATTTTTTATTGTTATGTAAAATAGTTTCATGGTCAACAAGTTTTTTTCAATCATTTTTTTTAGCCTTTTGATTTTTTCAGGCTGCTCGAACGACATTCAATCACACGAAACAGAAAATAAACCGGAATTAAGACAAGCGGATGCGACTGAAAATTCTTCCATAATCAGCGATTTCTACGCCGTGGGGGGGGGTAACTGCGTAACTGTAAAATGGGCTCCGATTTCAGAAGAATACAAGGTTTTTCTTATGGACGGAACAGATGACGAAGAAATAATGAAAACCTCAACAGCCGAACAGAGCGGAAAACTAATTGCGATTCCAGTAGGAACAAAATCATATCTTTTTAAGGAACTGGAAAACGCCATTTCCAACGAAAAAGAAGTAAAAAAAGTTGTCTACACCTACACTCTTATTGTTCTGGACGCAAACGGAAACGAAATTGAACGGCAAGCGGCTCAGGCAACTCCGGCCGGGGAATTTGAATACGAAAAAACTGAAAGCGGCGAAAATGAAACTCAAGCTGCGTGGATTTTTCTTTCGGCGGCGGATTCCCCTGCTCCTCAACTTGCAAATGTAAAAGATTTTGTAAGAATGGAAGGAACGCCAAACATTTCAAACGCCCAGATTGCAAAAGTAAAATGCCCCAAGTACACAATAACGGCAGAAACGCTAAGCATTTTCAATAATCCAACGGCTGTCTCAAAAATTGTGAACGACGGAAATTTTTCACAAAGTGAAGAATATAAAAGCCTTTTGAAATTCCTTGAGGACGGCGAAGAAATCCAGTGGTTCACGCTTATGCCAACCGGGAACAGAATTGAAGTCTACGGAAAAATCGTAAAAAAATCATTTGACGAAAGCGACTACACAGAAGGAACAGATTTTTCAGTTGAAACAGCAATTTCACTTTTGAAAGAAGAACGGATTTTTAGGACTAGAACAAAAATAAAGACAGGCGGATATTACGCAAATGGCGACGGCGGCGCAGCAATCTACGAAGTTTCAAACCGTGCGCTTTACAAATACGGCTCAATAAAAACTGCCGGCGGACAATGGTGCAATATTTTAGTTCAAGGAAACACACTGAATCTTGTTGCTTTAGGCGGCGGAAACTGCTTCCAAATAAAATGGAGCGAATACGAAAAATGGCGCGAATTTCAGGCTGCATACAGCGACTACAAAACGAAATGGTACAATTTGGCAGAAAATTCAATCAGCAAGGATGGATTCAAGTTTTTTCAGGAAATAATGCTGCGTTCAAAGGATTCTGGCGTTTATTCTGAAAAATGGAATGCGTTCAAAGCCGCAAATCCAGAAGGAAACGGAAAAAGAAGCTGGAAAGATTATATTTTAAACGATGATTCGGACAGAATTGCCGAGGCAAATGAAATTTTAGCCTCCGCAAGAAAATCCGAAAACGAGACAATAACTTTGATTGTTCCGGGCGGAAACTACAGAATCGCGAGCGACATAAAAATCATCCTAAAAAATTATGTTTTGCGAGGAAGCACAACGCGGCGGGAAATAACTCCAGAGCAAATCGACTCTTTTGAATCAAATTACGCGGAAAATGCAGATGAAGCCGGCTCTTCCGTAGCAAATCCAGACGGAACAATTTTCTACACAGACAACGGAAACTGCGGAACGCTGAACATAATGGGTCCTGCGGACAATGTTTTAATAGAAGGAATAACGCTTGAGTCGCGCGAGCTGGACAGCCGAAGAACTTTTTGGCACAACCCAAGCGACAAAGACGGCATCTACACAGACATAAATTACGTTGGGCGTGGAACTTGCGAGCCCACAATGGCAGACCAGCAGTGGTTTTCGCGGCAGGTTCAAATTTCGCAGTGCAGCAACGTAACGCTAAAAAACTGCGAATTCATAATAACTTCGCACGTGCGGGACAAGGCTCTCTACCCTTCAAACCCAGAAAATCCTGCTGACATTTACGATTTTGATGGCGAAGAATATTTGTATGAAACAAAAGGAAACCTGCAGGTCATAAATACAACTTCAAATCTTGTGGGCTACCAGGCAAACGCTTATGTTGAACACTGCGACCTTCACACCGACAAGCAGTTCACATCCGTAACTTTTTTTGACAGCTGGAACAACGTTACCGTAGACGACAGCCTTTTGTACAATATGTCTGGCGTTTTCCGCGGCGCAAGCATGGGATTTTTGGATATGTTCGGCGGTCAGTGCAACAACGGAACGGTAAAAAACTCTACCCTTTACCACAACTGCCACGACGAGCAGATTGGAATTTTCACGCTCACAAAAAATGCAGTAAACTACAAGGAATCAGAAAAAATCGACGGCGTAAATTTCACCGGAAACAAAGTCTACGTAATGCGCGACGAGCACGTTGACAAGGCAAAGCCGCGCACAATGACGTTCACAGTCGGCTATGACGACTCGCAAAATATCTACAACGTGAACATAAGCGACAATTATTTTTACGCAAAAGACTTGCCGAGCAAACTTTTTACTTTTGGCGGATTTGTAAAAGACGGAAGAAAAAATATTGTGATTCAAGACAACATAATCGAAATGGAAGATTCCGGCGGCGTCTATATGTTTGAAACCCGACCTTACGTGAAAATTCTGAACAACACAATCAACTTGAACTCTTCAAAAGGCTACATCGGCGGAACAATTTTTTGCTCAAGCAACACGGACACAGTCTCGCACATTCAGCCGGAATTTTCAGGGAACACGGTAAACGTAAACTGCACTTACACCGGATCAATTTCTTCAGCAACGGAAACCTATTCAAACGGAACTGCAAAAGGAAACACAATAAACATTTCTGGCGACCAAAGCGGAATTTTTCCTCTTTTTAACGGCTTGAATGAACTTTGCGGCAACACAATAAACATTCAAGGCAGAATGAAAGAAATCTATTCAAACAGCGGAACGCTTTATCAGGATGTAAAAATTGACGGAAACACGCTGAACTTAAATTTCAACGATTATGATGACGAATACACGCCCGGAGCACAAGGAACTTTATTCCAAAGCGGACGCGAAGGATTTACATTTGCCACAATAAGCGCAAAAACCGAAAATGGCCCAAAATTTTTTATCACAAGCAACAAAATCAACGCGCAAAACTGCACAAGAATGAACAAGCACTTGTTGCGGTACACAAAAACTTCTGTTCCTGTATTGATTTCAAACAACCGGGCGCAAAAATTCAACTATCTTCGCGGAATTTCAGATTCAAACGCAGACAAAATCGTCTATCTGAACAACTTTGACAACTACGGAAAACGCCTAAACAAAAATGACTGGTACACGGACGGACTTTTAAACGACACAGAAAAATATCTTTTTTGCTACAACGCACAGACAGATTCATACATCGCCAAAAAACCGTTTTTTACCACAGGAACAATAGAAATTCCACAGACCTACGACGACGGAAGCCACGGCACAAAAACAGTAACCATAATTGAAGAAAATTTTGCCGCCGGAAAAAGTTACATCAGCGGCATAAAAATCCATTCATCAATAAAAGAAATAAGAAGCGGAGCTTTCAACGGCTGTGGATTTGGAAAAGAGATTTTTATTCCATCAGGTGTGCAAAAAATCGGTGCAGAAGCCTTTACAAACACAAGCGAATATCTGAAAATAAAGTGCGAAGCCCCAAATCGCCCTGCCGGATGGGCTGAAAACTGGTACACCGGCAACGCAAAAATTGAATGGGGAGCAAAAAACTAAAATTCAAAAACAAAGAAGGAGCAAAAAATGGTAAAACACATAATTCTTTGGACTTTAAAACCTGAACTTTCAGACGCAGAAAAAGAAAAAATCAAAAAAGAAATAAAAACCGGACTTGAAAACTTAAAAGGAAAAATTCCGGGGCTTGTTGAAATAAAAGTAAACACAGAAGGAAGGCTCGACTCCTCCACAACAGATTTAATGCTTGACTCAACATTTGAAAATGCCGACGCACTAAAAAATTATTCAAAACACCCGGAACATGTGGCAGTTGCAGACGGAAAAGTAAGACCATTTACAGTTTCGCGCGCATGCCTTGATTTTGAAATATAATTCCGCTGATTTTTACATGAACTTCTGGCTTTTTGGAAGCGAAAAACGCTCAACATCAATTCCTTCAAGTTTCAGAAGTGCGATTTTGTTCCTGATTCCGCCGCCGTAGCCTGTAAGACTTTTGTTTGCGCCCACAACGCGGTGGCACGGAACAATTATGCAGATTGGATTCCACCCGACAGCTCCGCCAACAGCCTGTGCCGACATTTTTGCGATTCCGTTCTGCAAGGCGATTTCTTTTGCAATATCGTTGTAAGTCGTGGTTTTTCCGTAAGGAATTTTGCACATTTCCTGAACAACCTGACTTCTAAACGGCGTAAGATTTTCAATTCTGAACTTTGGAGTAAACGAAGGATTTTTTCCGGAAAAATATATGTCAAGCCAGTCGCAAGTTTCCTTTATAACAGGAACAGAAGCGGCGGATTTTATGTCAATTTGTTGAACTTCAAAATCTTTTAGGCTTTTTTCGTGCTTTTTTTCATCAAATGAATACTCAAACCATAAACCGTTCAGAAATTCGTCATCGCTTTCAATAAAAATCTTTCCAAGCGGAGAATTGTAAACGCAAATCAGTTTTTTCTGCATTTTTTGCTATCCTTATCTGTTTTTTGCAAGACGAAGTCCGCCTGTTTTTACGTAGGATGGGTCGGCTCTTCTGTAGCAGGACTCAAAATACACGTAAGAAGCGTTGTAGCCGCCCTGTTTCATGGTTTTGTAAGGGTAGACTTCATATTTCCAGTCGTAGGGAGAGCCAAAATCGTAGCACCATTCGTAGGCGTTTCCGGCAAGATCGTAAAATCCAAGCTCGGAAGGAAGTTTTCCGCCCTGCTTATGGATTCTCATTGAGCCATTTGCAGGAATCTTGCACGAGGAATTGCGGTCATCCCAACCGGCAGCAGTTTCTTGTGGTCCGTCATTTTTTGAATTGCTCATATTCCAGCCGTAGTTTTTTGCAACTTTTGATGGCGAAACTGGCGTTATTCCCATGATTTCGTCCATAAGAGTGGGCTTTGAGTTTCCGCTGCAAGGACCTGTTTTGTCGCCTGGAGCATTTTTTCCGCTTATAAAAGAGCCGTCTTTACATTTGCGTGCGGCGTATTCCCATTCGTAAATATACGGAAGTCTGAATCCGTTTGCATTTTTGTTCACGTAGGGATTATCAACATTTCCTTTGGCAAGACTTGTCATGTCGGTTGCCTTTGCGTTTCCATAAGGAAGCGGAATGTTTGAGGGAGTTTCTCCTTCTGCATAAATTGAACTTCTGAGCGGATTCTTAAAAGCTGAATCCGTGCAGTAAACCGGAGTAAGACCGCACAATTCACTCAACGCGTTGCACCAAACAACCGCATCGCGCCAGTTTATTCCGCACACAGGAATTCCTTCGTCTTTAGGCTCGCCGCCTTCGTTAAAAAGTTTGCTGCTGCTCAAATCTCCATACTGACCTTCAGCACCGGCATTTTCAAAAGTATATTTTTTGTCTCCACGTGAATCAGAAGTTGCCCATTTGTAAACAAAACGCCACACATTGTAGCTGACCTCGAACTTTGACATGCTGAACGGCTCAACGGAAACAGTTTTTGTAACGCTTTCAACATCCTCGCCAAGAACAATCGCATCCGTATTCAAAATGCTTATCATGTCGATTTTTAAATTTGAATCTGAAACTGGAAACGGGCTTTCTTGTGTGGCAGGAATAATCTTACCCCCCCCCCGAAGATTCCGAATCAACCTTGCAAGAAAAAACAAGCACACAAAACAAAAACGCCGAAAAAAGAGATTTAATCATAGCTGAATTTTACTTGGTATTTAAGGATTTTACAATGGAATTTTTGTGTGGAAAAAAATAAAGATTTCAATACCTTAAACAGGAAAAAGCACTATTTTAGTGGAACAAACTTTATACGTAAAACAAAATAAACTTTTTCCTGTTTTTTTATATGAGCAAGCTAAAAAAACTTAATAAGTTTTCTTACGTTCTAAATTTACAGTTCTTTATTTTGATATTTGTTGTATACAAATTTTTCACCGCAGAATTTGCATTGCTCATGTATTTTCCAAGTATATCGAACACCAGGAACATATACAACTTTCTCTTTTGTGTACATCAAATTACCTTTTGAATCTTTGTACTTATCTGTTTCATTTTTCTTTAAAGTAACATTGTCCGTTGAAACAAGTTCCTTCGATATAAACTGCAATGCATTCCATCTCCAACAAGAGAAACACCGCTGTTTGTGAGCTTTTCTCATGAAAAACCATTCAATTCCTAAACCAAGTGCAATAACTAGACAAACAACACCTGCTATTGGCATATCAACATCTTGAAACAATGTCCAACCACTAATTGCAAAAATAGCCGGACAAATAACAAAAAAGAAATACTTTATCATTGATTTGATTTTTGTTGATTTCTTTACAACATTTCTATTTTCACGCATAACGCCTCCTATAAAATCCATAATAAAAATCAAAAAAAATTGCAATTTTGAAAATTTTCATCTCACCAATTTTTTATATACAATTATATTGTATGTAAAACCTATTCTGTTACAGTGCGTACTACACGGAAACCAACTCCATAACTCCTAGAACCCGGAGCACTATATTTACGGTTAGAAACTTCAAAGATAGCATAGGAGCCTATGTTGTAGTTAAATATACTTCCTCCACGCTTAACTCGTTTTTTTGGTTCATAATTAGATTCAACAGGACTATCATTACCTTCAAGTGGGGTCAAGCTTGATACAGAACCTTCCCAATCCCAGCATAACTCATAAACATTTCCACTCATGTCATATAATCCTAACTCATTTGCTTTTTTTGTCTTTACTTTTCTTGTCCCCACATTAGTAAGGTTATGGCCTTCATACCAACAAACAGAATCTAAATAACCGCCAGAATAGTCATATCCATTTTTAGGATTGCCTCCTCGTGCAAGGTATTCCCATTCCACTTCTGTAGGAAGACGATAACCATTTGCATCAAAATTACATTTTACATCATCCCATTTTTCATCATTCTCTTTAGTCGGAACTTCTCCCCATTCATCAGGATCAGTAGAACCGTCAATTGTATAACAAGGCTCAAGACCTTCCTTCTCAGATAATTTATTACAATAAACAATTGCGTCATACCAGCTTACATCGTCTACAGGATTATCAAAAACATCATTGCCAGAAAGTTTATTTCCTTTTTCATCATAAGCCTTCAGCATACTTGGATCCCTTCCAGTAATTTTTTTATATTCACCTCTTGTTACCTCATGATCGCTTACATACAAAGTTTTTATTTCAATGTTTCTACCTGCCAGTACCTCTGACTCTGGATTCCACCGTTGATTTTCAGAAAACGTTGCACCTTTTACTTTTACAAAAGCATCCAAAATTTTCGGAATAGTATCACTTTCGTAATAACTACATCTTGAACAAGATCTTTGGGTATTTCCTTCACTTGTCTCTGTTGCTTTTATTACACTCCAAGGTGTAAAGGCATGTGCTGCTGGAACAATCTCATCTTTTGTTCCACTACATATAGAACACGTATAAGTTTTCTGTCCGGCTTCTGTACACGTTTCCTTTTTTGTTATTTTTCCTGAATCCCATTCATGCTCTGTACCTTTCTCCAGAAGTGTATTACATCTTTCACATCTAAGATAATGGTAAAGTTGGCTTTCATTATACCATTTTTGTATATGTCCTAATTGAGGGAGAATTTCTTCTTTTGTTTTTGCACATACAGAACACTTATAAATTTTTTTTCCATCTTCTGTACATTTTGGTTCTATTATTTCACTTTCCACCCATTGATGATTTCCTATATCAGTTTTTTCTATACATCTAGAACATTTATGATAATGGTTTGTTTCATCAAAATCCCAACTAGAATAAAATGAATGCCCTGTTGCAGGAGTAAAAACAGCATCTACGTAACCACATATAGAACATGTATCTTCATTAACACCTTCTTCAGTACAGTTTGGCCTTGTATCCTTTGTTTTTTGCATTTTATGGACTTCTTCATCCCCTCTTTCTGAGCAACCACTACATTTATGAAAATGACTATAGTTTTCTTTATTAAATGACCATTCTGATGAAAAATCATGCATATGAGCCTTTTTTTCTAGATACCCACAAACTAAACAAACCCGTTCTATCTCACCTTGCTCTGTTTCTGTCGCTTCTTTCGTTACATACCATCCATCGACAACATCCCATTCATAATATCTATGCGTATGAGCTGCAACAGGGGCTTCTTCTGAATAACCACAAATTGAGCAACTTCGTTCCTTTATTCCTTCTTCAGATTCTGTTGCTTCTTTTATCACTTTCCAATTACCAAATATATGTTGTGTACATTCTAATTTTGCAATAGTAGATTTTTCTACATAACCACAAGAACAACAAGACCGTTCCTTTTCACCTTCTTCTGCTTCCGTCGCTTCTTTTGTTACAATCCATGGATTAAACATATGTGTATGTTCTAGTTTTGCAATAGTTTCTTTTTCCACATACTTACAAACTGAGCAAGTTCTTTCTTTTTCGCCTTCTTGGGTTTCTCTTGCTTCTCTCGTAATCTTCCATTCACCGAGTATATGTGCCGCTTTGTCAGATATTTCTGTTTTGTGTTCGCAAGTTGCCACGTGCCAGTGATCTGTCGCATCAGTTGTCCATTCTTTTGAAAATGTGTGCTCGTGCTTTTCTGATTCAACTTCACAGCCTGTAATTCCAACAACAAATGCAAATGCAGCCGCAAACAGTACAAAGTATTTTGACTTTTTCATCTTCGTCTCCTTAAACTTAAATAAACTTATCTTCTATTCTGATTACGAAAATAATTTGATGTATAATCAGCATCCCCGAAATCATCTATTATTTTGGAAATTTTGCTCTTGCCCTTCGTTTTTACAAGAGGCAATACTAAAAGTCCTATTAATGAAAAAATAATCACAACACTAGATGTTTTTTTATTGTTCCTTGTGCCATCTTTATATCTTCTATCTTTATCTCCTGAACTAAACGAAGTAATAATCGATAACAAAATAAGAGGTGCGATTAAAATTAATATAATTTTTGTAAATATAGAAAGAATGAAATATAAAATATTACAAGGAAATGGAGAACTGATATTTGCTATGAATGATATTATCAAAGAAATAATAATTGCACTCAGAAAAATCGCCAGACAAACCGGAGAATTTTTTATTTCATCAAAGCTAGAGTTACAATAAACATAAAACAATCCCCGACCCTGTAAAATAAAGTGTGTAAATGGCTAACAAAAAATGATACTCTATAGGAGGAGTACAATGTTGGCCAAAACAAAAGAAAAAGA
>CAVBXG010000038.1:6085-23836 GCA_963599585.1 bacterium | reverse complement strand
TTCTAGTATTGTCCGCTTTCAATCAAGAAATGTTATTCTACGATTTCAAGATTTACTTTTGACCAGCCGTAATCAGAAACAAAAACTAGTTGTAAAATTAGTAATTAAAGCAGTAATTACTCTGTTTCCAATGTAAGACTTGATGTTGCAGCATCGAATTGAAGAACGTATTTGTTCAAATCATACTTATTTGCAACTGTGAATGAGTCTGGACAAATTTTTTGAACATTTTGCCAATTAACACCGAATTCTGTTGCTCCATCTTTAAGGCATACAATTTGTATTTTCAAAGAATCGCTATAAATGGCAACCGGACTTTTGAATGTGTAAGTACTTTTACCATTAGAAATATCTGCTTTTACAGGAGTTGTTGCACTCCACGTATTACCAGGAACCCAAGCTTCCAAGAATTTTATAGATGTTCCGTCTTTTACATCCTTTGCATTTATAAGTCTGATCGCAGAAATATAAATTGGACAAGAAACAAAAGTACAAGTAGTATCGGCAATCTTTAGTTCAACCTTTTGATTTTTGTACTTCCATCCATAAACATCAGAAGATACACTGCCATCAAGAACTTTTACAACATTACTCCAAGCATCACCGAATTCTGTTGTTCCCGCTTTCAAGTATACTACCTGAATACCAGGAGTTTTTATAAGTTGCATCTCTTTAGAAAAATAAGTATGGCGTTTTTCTTCTGGAATCAAGAATGAAACAGTTCCTACTTCTCCTTCTGAATCAAGAGTTATCTCTTTTCCTGTAACGAAGTTAGTTGATGCTGCTCCCCATACAGTTTCACCTGTACAAGTTCCTTCCATAAACCAAAGTTTTCCATCATCTCCAAGAACATTTTTTGCTGTTGCTAAAGCTTTTGATGAAACAGTGATTTTTGCAATTTCATAACCATTCATTGAGGCAACTGGGTCATCTTTAGAAATAGTAGCTTCAGTCTTGCTTAATTTAGAAATATCGATTGTACATTCAACGTCGAAATCTCCTACAGTATAACCAGGGAACATAAAGTTCTCGCTATCACCTGCAGTACCGTTTCTTGAAACTCCACTTGAAAGGAATAATGGTTGATTATCTTGACTTGCCTCACTTTCAGCACTGTAAAGTGTAAGTTTTAATTCTGGACCAGCAACAGACTTGTCATAAGTTCTTGCCCAACCGGCAATATTTCCACCATTTACAGCAGATCCATAGAATTCCCAAGAAACTGTAGCATCTGTTTCATCTTCAGTTAATTTGATCTCTTTGGCAAAATTGTCTTTATCGTACCAGTTATTTCCTAAATCAGAATCTTTTATAGAAATATCAGCTCCACCAAGAACAACTTTCATACCAGCATTCTCTTTAAGACCTTTGATTGTAAGTGTATACTTTTGGTTTGTACCTTTTTTTGCAGATGTTGTAATATCTACACCGTCCATTGCAGCTATCTGGTCTTTTGTTTTACCAAGAAGATCCAACTTAATATTGTACAAAGTAACATTCACAAAGTCGTCTTCTTTTGATTCGTTCTTAAAACTGAATGTGCCGTAGTCGCCGTTTACAACAACGTCAACCCATTTCTTTTTCAGGTCTTTGTCTTTTGTGTCAGCTGGAGATGTAGGTACAGCAAGTTTTGCATTTGTGCCGTCAAGAAGTTTGAGCGTATTGTCGCCAACTTTAAGATAACATTCAAATGTTGAAGTATGCAATGAATCTCCATCAAAAAGTTTTTCTGCATCAAGTTTGATATATGCAGTTCCTTCTTTGTAGCCAATAGTTTCACCTTTATCATTCTGATATGAATCAGAAACTTTTCCTGAAACATAAGGTACAAAAACAGGATTATCTTTTTCGTCATTTTTTTCGCGCACCATAAGTGCAATATCTGCATGGTTATATGAGGCATCAAGACCTGTAACGCTTAAACCAAGCACATTGAATTTGTTCAATGCAGTTGTATCGTTTACATAGTCAAGCTGATTCTTACAGCTAGCAACAGAAAAAAGTGTTGCAGCGGCAAGAATTGTACCTGCTAACTTTCCAATTATTTTTTTCATATTTTCTCCCAAAAAATCAATCAACTGATTGGGTAATAAAAAGTTTGCAACGCAAACATGATTTATAATTTAAGCGAACTTCAAATTACTTTTAGCAACTACGCTTTTATTTTGCTGTAACTGTCCATACTTTATTAACAGCATCTACAGTTACTTTATAATCGCCCGCTTTTTTAATTACCAGCTGTTTATTTCCATAGTCCTCTTTCCATGAAAATGAACTCTGTGTTGCTGCATCAGATTTATCCCAATTCAACTGATTGGAATAATTAGCGTCTGTACATACAGAAATTCCAACGTTTTTACGACCTGTTGTAATATCAAGTTCGTACAAACCAGACGAAGCATTGTATGTCATCAAAACATCCGGTCCAGGAGCCATCCAGTCTCCTGTATCACCAGTATGCGGTGCATACCATTGAACTAACTGTTCATAGTCTTCGTCATATTTCATTTCACAACTTGTTACTAAAAAAGCCATGGAAATCACAGCCAAAAGACCAAGTATAAATTTTTTCATATTTATATTCCTCCTCTACCTAGAATTAGAGGTCCCACTGAAGACCGATGCGAACTGCATAATTATTCATGTAGTCTGTTACACCGTCATCAATTTTGTAATCATCAAACTTGAATGCTGTAGGACCATCACCAAATTTCTGATAAGGATCCATTGCATACAAGAACTGCAAATAAGCTGTCGGCTTTGCAAGAACAGGAATCTGCTTGTAAGCACCGATAAAGAATGCAAACGGATTGTTTGGATCATCCTTTTTAGAATCTGGATTCAAGGTTCTTACACCAACACCTGCCTGAAGATGATAATCTTTTACAAGATCACCTGTAAAAATCAAAGTATTGAAAAGATAATCCTCATCAGTGTTATCAAAACAATACTGCAATGTGTAAGACTTCAAGAAATCAGAATCAACTTTCTGTTCATATCTAAGACCAATAGCTTCAAAAGTATAGTTTTCTGTACCAAATGCTGATTTTACCTGATCCTCATCTTCTGTGTAGTAAGCAAATTCTGCGTAACCATTAAGTTTTGCATCAAAGTAAGATGTTTCATTGAAATCTATAGCGAAATATGGTTTTGCGTACAATTTAAGAGTATCTTTGTTTTTGAATGGAGAATTCTCATAAGATTTATCAGAAGCCTTGTATTCAGTTGCATCTTTATCAAGAACCATTTCGATATATGGATTAAGACCGATATTAACACCTTCTTTTACATTTGCATTAACGTCAATCCACGCACGTAAGTGGTTCAAGTCTCCTAACTGGTCACTGATGTCTGTGTGGTCATCTGCACCTTCTTCTACATACATCTGTCCTGCCTGATAACCACGGAATCTTCCTCCAGCTCTTGCAAAAACAATGTCATTTGAATATGTAACATCCATTGTTCCAGCCATATTTCCTATAGGATTTTCAACGCTAGAAGTTACTTCTCCAACATCTGATGTTGCAGGAATAAACTTACTGTAATAAGTTACTCCATCAATCTTAGAAAGATCTCCATCTCCATAAATGTTAGCAAGATAGTTAGCACGCAATGTTATTGGACCAAAAGAACCTTTGTAACCTACAATAAAGTCCTGTTCGTAACAATGACCAAAAATTGTATCAAATGTTTTTCCAAGTGCAGTATTATACTGGAATCCAAGGTTAAACATAGGACCATTAGAAAGATCAAACCATCCAAAGAAACCATACTGAGAACCCTTGCGGTCAGCAGAGCGGTTTGGAGAAACAGCAGCTTTCAAAGAAAAATCTCCAAGTTGCTGCAATGCAGGTCCAAGTTCAAAATAGTTAAATCCACCAAGTTCTGAATAACCAGCTTCCCATTCCTTGTCTACAGTAATCCAATCATTGATATTATGAGGAGGTAACTTTGCGTATTTATATCCAGTTGTCCAATTTACATAATTAGATTCAATACCGAATTTAAAGTGTCCTAGATATGTTTTTGCAGCTGCCTGCCCACCAAGGTAATATAATGGGTCAAATGCAAGGTCAACAAGATTTTTAAGTCCATCATCCCAGTCAAGTTCATCCTGCTTGTAAAGATTTTCAAATGTATCCTGTTCAGCAACAGCAACTTCTACATAAACAGGAACTTTTGGAAGTGCATATCCAGAAAATTTTACATAAGACTTGAGATTCAATCCAGCAGACTCAAGACCCGCATCAAGTTCATTTACTTTATCATCATCTGTAAGGAATTTCATCTGCGCACCAAGCATAGACCATGTAAGAAACTTAAGACTTGCCTTTGGAGCAACAACATCACCGCCACCAGCAAGAGCATCAAGTTCTGCCATTGAATTCTTTCCACCAAATCCATCATCAACGAAATCTGGAGCTTTAAGGTCTGTAGTCCAGTTTCCGTCACTGATAAATTTGTATTTTACAGTTGTTCCAGCATCAAAAACTTTTGTCAATGTAAAACCTTTGTCAGTTTTCGTCATCGGCAAAGCTCCGTTCTGCCAGTTTGTGAAGTCCCCTGCAACAAGAACTTCGGTCGCACGCGGATTACCATAGAAGAATGTAGCTTCTACTTTTCCGTCTGCAAGTTTCTTAGCCGTAACATCGGCGAACAATCCCGCCACAGCTACTGCAAGAACCGAGATGAAAGCGAATAATTTTTTCATCTTATCCTCCAATATTGTATTGAACGTAAGCATGCGAAAAACAGCCTTTTGATTGACAGAATCGCCCTTATAGGATGTAAACACGATACAAAATTATTGGAAAATCAACAAAAAATGAGGATTTTTTATATGTAAAGTAGGTATTATTTCTTTCTCGTGCATTAGGAAAAAATGTACTGCTATTCAGTGTTTCCTGACTATTACTAGTCGGTGCTTACAGAGTGTACACTCTGCGGTCTCTGAACGACCACTCTGTGCTCCATGACTGTACAGTATGTGCCATCTGAACGACCAGTATGCGTCATCTGACTGTACGTTAGAAGCTCAGCTACTAATACAGTATGCGCTTATCTAATAACACTAGACATAAAATTCTGTGCTGAGGATAAATTTCACCCGAACAAACGAACAAATCAATATTCAAAATAAAATTAAGAGGATAAAAAATGATTATTTTAATAATTCAGAAAAAAGGGAATTTGCAACTCAAACTACAAAACAAAATTTTCCAGAAAATCTGCAATTCCGTCGTTATTATTGTCGTAACGTGTGACAAAGTCGCAAATGTCTTTTATGTAGTCAAGTCCATTGCTCATTGCAACGCCATAACCGCAAGCGCGCAGCATCGATTCATCGTTCATGCTGTCGCCGAATGCCATTGTCTGCTCGTGAGGAATTCCAAGTTCATCTGCAAGCCTTAAGATTGAAGGTCCTTTTCCAACTCCGTGGCTCATCACTTCCAGAAAAAATGGTTTAGAAATAAAAATATCCGCGCGGCCGTCAAGTTTTTCACAAAGAAATTCCTTGAAAGCTTTTACTTTTTCAGGCTCAGAAGGCACAAGCATTTTCGGAAATCCTTTTTCAAGAAATTTTTCAAAATCTGGAACAACTTCAAACTTCAGGCTACAAAGTTTTGCATCCATCCGCGCCCAGTCACTATCTTCCCATGAATAAATTACAGAAGGTTCATAAACAACAGAAGGCATTCCGCGTTTTTTTGCCTCATTGTAGACAAACTTCAAAATATCTGTTTCAACCTGATTTGTATAAATCGGAATTCTTTTGTGCAAATCAAAGATACTTGCGCCGTTAAACGCAATTATAAATCTTCCCTGCTGTGTTCCTGCAATATTCAACGCACGCACATAAGGCAAAATTCCATTTTCCGCGCGACCGGAACAAAGCACAATATAAATTCCTTTTTCCGCCGCCTTTTGAATCGCCGCCAATGTTTTCGCAGAAATTTTCGTGTCTTTATTCAAAAGCGTGTCATCAAGGTCAAATGCTATAAGTTTTACGTTCAGTTTGTTCTGTGGAATTTTCATATTTACTCATACATTAAAACAGAATTCTCTAAAAATTTCCACAATCACAAAAACTTCCGCCTAAAAAATCACTGAAGCATCATCTGGTCGTTGGAAAGTTCCTTTTTCTTGATTTGTTTAAAGCGTTCAACAATATCATCCATCGTTAAATCGGATTTTTCCTTGCCTTTCACATCAAAAATTATTTCTCCATCATCCATCATGATAAGGCGGTTTCCGTATTCAAGCGCGTGCTTCATGTTGTGCGTAACCATCATAACGGTCAGATTGTATTCTTTCGCAAACTGGCGCGTAAGCCGCATAACAATATCAGCGTTCGTAGGATCCAAAGCCGCCGTGTGCTCGTCAAGCAAAAGCAAATCCGGTTTAGACATAACCGCCATCAGCAAAGTCAATGCCTGCCTCTGACCGCCGCTAAATTGATTCACATTGTCGTTCAGCCGATTTTCCAGTCCCATATCAAGAACTTTTAGCTGATTTTTAAAATATTCGCGCATTTTTCCGTTCAAGCTGATTTTCAAACCTTTCCAGCCTTTTTTGCTGCAAATCATCATGTTGTCTTCAAGGCTCATTTTTCCGGCAGTTCCCAAAAGCGGATTCTGAAAAATGCGTCCTATATAGCGTGCCCTTTTATATTCCTTGTCAAAAGTAATCTCGCGGTTTTCTTCATCAAAAAAAATGTGTCCGCTTTCTGGCTTTATTGTTCCTGCAATCGCATTGTATAAAGTTGATTTTCCTGCGCCATTTGAACCGATTACTGTTATAAAATCGCCTTTATCAATTTTTAGATTGATATTTTTCAGCGCATGGTTTTCATCTGGAGTTCCTTTATTAAAAACAACGTTAAGATTTTCAATTGTTATCATTTTGAAGCTCCGTTTTTCGCTGGTCGTCTAAAATGAATTTTCCAGTCTTTTTTGCCTTTTATGTTAGAAATAATAAGACAGATGATGATTAAAATTCCTGTAATCAATTTTAAATCGTTCGGTGTAAGATTTACAAAATGTCCATATTTTCGAGCAATCAGCATAAGCGCGCGGTAAATTATTGAGCCAATCAGAACGCGCAAAGTTTGCCAGCCAATTTTATTTGAGCGGATAATAAATTCTCCAAGCATCAAAGAAGCAAGTCCGCTCACAATAACGCCAGTTCCGCTTCCAACATCGGCAAATCCATTGTACATCGCGGCAAAAGCGCCGGCCAAGGAAGCAAGCCCATCGCCAAAACAAATGCCGATTCCGCGCACAATCTGCGGATTTACGCCCTGGCTAACAATCATCTGTTCATTTGCGCCAAGCGCGCCCATTGTAAGTCCCAAATCTGTGTGAAAAAACAAATCCAGCAAAGATTTCAGGACAACAATAAAAATTATTAAAAATAAAAGAATTCCAAATTCAGAAGGAAGAGAAGGAAACCGTTCCTCAAAGAAAACTGTAATGCTGCTGAACGTAGTCTTTATCCTTAAAAACGAAACATTCGCACGGTTATTCATAATCCGCAAATTTATAGAATAAAGCATTGTCATCATAAGAATTCCGGCAAGCAAATCTGGAATCCGAAGCTTTGTGTAAAGCATTGTTGTGCAAAGACCAGCAACACATCCGCCAACAAAAGCAATCAGCAATGCGACAAACGGCGGAATTCCCAACTGAAGGCAAGCCGCAAGAATACAGCCGCCCATCGGGAATGCGCCATCAACTGTCATATCACAAAAATTCAAAGTCCTGTACGAAACAAAAACGCCCAGAACCATAATTCCATAAATAAAGCCTTCTATGAGTACAGTTTCCAACATATCTTATTTTTCTTCCAATTTACCATTCTGAATAATGTAAGTTGCCTGCGAAAGATATTCCTCTGGAATTGTAATTCCGCAAAGCGCAGCCGCATCCAAATCAAAAAGCAAATCAGAATCAGAAGGTTTTGTCATAAAACGCACAGGCATCTCGCTAGGTTTTGCTCCGTTCAAAATCTGAACAACCATTTCGCCTGTCGCCCGGCCAGCCTTGTAATAGTTAAAGCCAGAAGCCATAAAACAACCGCCATTTTTTGCGCCAGTAACATCACCAGAAAAAATCGGCTTTTTAGCTTTATTAAAAACGCCAACAAGAGCCGGAAGCGCGCTGAACACAGTATTATCAGTTGTAAGATAAATTCCATCAACGCGGCCAACAATCGCCTCCGCAGCCTGCTTTACTTCAGAAGACGCAGAAATAGACTGCGTAACAAGTTCAAGCCCGGCTTCTGCACAACCTTTTTTCACAAGCTCAAGCCCGGAAAGCGAATTGTCCTCGCTAGAAGTATAAATGTAACCAAGAGTCTTGATTCCCGCGATTTTCTTGAACAATTTAATGTGCTCAACAGACGGCAACTCATCGCTCATTCCGGTAACATTTTTTTCACCGTGCGCCAAAGTTGTCACAAGTCCAGCTTTTATCGGGTCGGTAACAGTTCCAAAAACAACCGGAACATCCTTGATTGTGTTGGCAAGCGCAACCGCAACCGGAGTGGCAATTCCAACCGCAACATCAACCTTTTCATCTTTAAATTGCGAAGCAATCTGATTTGCAGTATTAACATCACCGTTCGCATTCTGCAAGTCATAAGTTGCGTTAATTCCAGCATTTTTTACGGCATCAATAACGCCGCGCTCAATGTCATCAAGAGCCACATGCTGAACAATTTTCGCAATTCCAATTTTAACAGATTTTCCCGCAGCCGCATTGTCAGAAGATTTTTTTGAACAACCAGCCGCCAAAACAGCACAAGCACAAACGCCTGCAATAAAATTCATCTTTTTCATACCATAATTATAACCGTTTCTATAAATAGAAACAAGCAAAAAAAACACGATTTTTTTATTTTGTAGGGAAAAGCCTTTCCCTCGGCTCAACTGCCTCGCAAAGCTCAACATTTTCGCCTACCCATTCTACCTGCGGTGCTATACAATAGAAGAAAATGGATAAATTAACTCCTGAACAACGCAGCCTCAACATGTCAAAAATCCACAGCAAAAACACAAAGCCCGAAGTGTTCCTGCGGAAAGCACTTTTTAAAGCTGGATTCAGATTCCGCAAAAACGACAAACGCTACATCGGCACACCCGACATTCTTCTTCCGCACTACAATGCGGTGATTTTTATAAACGGATGTTTTTGGCACGGTCACGAAAACTGCCAGCTTTTCAGGTTGCCAAAAACAAACATAGAATTCTGGAAAAACAAAATTGAACGCAATAAAAAACGCGACTCAAAAATCATAAAAACTTATCTGGAAAACTGCTGGCGCGTCGCGGTTGTCTGGGAATGTTCAATCACAGGAAAAAACCGGGCGCAAAAACTTTCAAAAGTAACCGCCGAACTTTCGCTTTGGCTTGAAGAAGAACTTGACGAAAACTACAAGGAATTTTAGAGTCATTCAGATTTTCAAAATTTAAAATTCAACAGAATCCGCCTGAACAAAATTATAACTTATGCCAGGTTCAATTTCCGAAAGAACAAATTTTCCAGTCACAGTTATTTCTGAATCTTTTTCCGGAATTGCATCACCAAAATCATAACGGAATTCAATTCCCTGCTGGCAGCACGCCAAGGCATCATAAATTATAACGGCGTAGCTTTTTCCCATAAATTCAGAAGCTTCGTAAATTTCAAAATTGCCTTTCATCCGTATAATTTTATTTTCGTAACTTTCCGGGCTTACAAGCATATCAAAAACCTGAGCGTAAACCATATTCGGTTTCATCGTGGAAAGGTCAAAGTCAACCTTCTCTTTTTCAGTTGAACCTGCAAAATCAGCATTTTTCTGGATTTTATTGCATCCAAACAATAAAAAATTCAACAGAATCAGAATAAAAATCTTAAAAGCTCGCATTTTACCGCTCCAATAAAAAGTTAATGAGAAAATATCAATTTTCGATTTAACTTTTTAACGCAATTTCGCAACAAAGTGAGAAATTGCAGTCAATAAAAAAGTTTGCACTGCAAACTTGTGAATAAAAACTTTTACACTATTTCAGGCAAATTTTTTATTACCGCTCCCCAAACTTTCCAGCAAAATAAAAAACAATGAACGCAACCAAATCCGCCGCAACAATTGTTGAGCCAACCGGAGTTCCTGCCAGAATCGAAATCAAAAGTCCAGAAACCGCACAAACAACGCTAATACAAGCCGAACAAATTGTTACAGATTTAAAGCTTTTAAAAACCCGCATTGCAGAAAGTGCCGGAAAAATCACCAGCGCAGAAATCAAAAGCGAGCCGACAAGATTCATCGCAAGCACAATTATCACCGCAATAATAATCGCAATCGCAAAATTGTATGCCGAAGCGTGAGTTCCAACAGCCTGGGCAAAACTTTCGTCAAACGTAACCGCAAAAATCTTGTTGTAAAAAACAAAAAAACAGGCAATTACAACAACAGAAAGCGCAACGCACAAATAAACTTCACTTTTTGTAAGAGTCAAAATGGAAGTTGAGCCAAACAAAGTTGAACAGACATCACCTGCAAGATTGTTCGATGATTTAAAAATATTCATTATAAGATAACCAAGCGCAAGCGATGAAACAGAAATAATCGCGACCGCGGCATCACCTTGAATCTTTGTGTTCTTTCCTGTCCGCAAAAGCAAAATTGCCGCAACAACCGTAAACGGCAAAACAAGATACATATTGTTGCTCAAATTCAAGACGCTCGCAATCGACATCGCACCAAACGCAACATGGCTCAATCCGTCGCCAATAAAACTGAATCTTTTTAAGACAAGCGTAACGCCCAAAAGCGAAGAACATATTGCAATCAAAACGCCAACAATAAAAGCGTACTGCACAAAAGAAAAATGAAAATATTGAATCAGCGTGCTCATAAAATCCCCTTACTTAAAAATTCTTCCAAAAACTTTTTTAATCTGCCCGTTACAGTCAGGACAATTTGATTTATGAATAAATTCATCTTTTGTGCCAAAAAATATTTCTTCACCAATATGCAGAACGTGAGTCGCGTATTTCAGAGAGGCTTCAATATCGTGGCTAATCATTATAATTGTAATTCCGTCTTTGTGCAGATTTTCGATAAGAGAATACATTTCTTCCTGCGCACCAGGATCCAACGCGCTCACCGGTTCATCCAGCAGAAGCATTTTTTGAGTCGCGCACAAGGCTCTTGCAAGCAGAACCCGCTGCTGTTGCCCACCAGAAAGTTCCCGGTAACATTTTTTTGCAAGATTCGTTATTCCCATTTTTTCCATATTGTCCGCGGCAAGTTGTTTTTCCGCCTTGTTGTACCAAAAACGATTTTTGCAGCGGCTTTGGTTTCCGCTCAGAACAATTTCCTGAACACTAGCCGGAAAATCTTTCTGAACAAAAGTCTGCTGCGGAAGATAACCAATTTCATCCGGCAAAAGTCCGTCACCAGTTTCAATTTTTCCAGAAATCGGCTTTAAAAGATGAAGAATTGTTTTCATCAGCGTTGATTTTCCAGAACCATTTTCGCCAACAATGCAAAGATAATCCCCAGAATTCACGCTGAACGACAAATTTTTTACAATGACTTTTGAATCGTATCCCAACGTAAGATTTTCACAAATTAACTGCGCCATATTTCCGCCTTAAACCCAAACAAAAACTGAAAAATCTATTCGCTCAGTTTTTTATAGTTTTCTTTCATGACTTCGATGTAGTTTTTTCCATTTTTTGACTGCTCTAAAGTCACCGACTGCATTGAATCCAAAACTTCAATTTTACATTTTCCAGTTTGCCCCGCATTTCTTATGACTGTTTCCGCAATTTTTTTGTCAGAACTTTCTGAAACATAAACTTTTTGAACGCCAAGTTCCTGGATTTTTCTTGAAAGAAACGCGATTGTCTCAAAACTCGCCTCAGTTTCCGCAGAACATCCTACAAAAGCCGCAAAATATTTTATTCCAAGCTCGTCCGTCATATATCTGAACGGAAAACGGTCACAGACGATTATGGTTTTGTTTTTTTCACCTTGAGGATTGTAGAAATTTTTCAGCTGATCAAGCTGCTGAACGTAGGAATTTTTATTTTTTGTGTAAAGTTCCGCATTTTCAGAATCTTTTTCACAAAGAATTTCCGCGATTTTTGCCGTGGCGATTTTTGCATTTTCCACAGAAAGCCAGACGTGCTCATCATATTCAACTTCTTCGTGATTATGCGAATTTATTTTTTCTTCCAGCGGATTTTCTGCTTTTTCCGCGGTCATTCCTTCAACAAATTCTTCCTGCTTAACTGAATTTTCAAGCAAATCCATAAGATTTATAACCGAAATATTTTTGTTCGCTGGATTTTTTAGAACATCTTTTACCCAGAAATCGCTTTCGCCGCCAACAAACACAAGCACATCCGCCGTGGAAATTTTAATTATATCCGCCGCAGAAGGCTGAAAAGAATGTAAATCAACGCCATTTTTCACAAGAAGCTCAAGATTCACGCCTGAAGAGTCGCCTGCAACATTTTTTGCCCAATCATAAACCGGAAAAATCGTAGCAACCACATTGATTTTTCCATTATTCAGCGTTTTTTTCGCGCAACCAGAAAAAATTCCAAGCAAAATAATTCCCGCCAAAAACAAATTAAAAATCTTTTTCATAAATCCCCAAATCACCATTTTCATAATTTTGAAGCCGAACATTCCCTGCAAATTCCAATCAATGTGCTTTCGCCTCTGTTTATCTCAAAACCTTCGGTCTGCTCAAGCTCCAAAATCAGTTTTTGCGCATTCTCATCTTCCATGTGAAAAATTTTTCCGCATTTTGAACACGAAAGATGAATATGCGAGCGGCAAACCTGACAGTCATAAAACTGATAAAACATTTCCCGTGAACCTGTTTTTGAAGTTCTTCGGATTTTTTCCTCTGATTCAAGTTCCGCCAAATTTCTGTAAATCGCGCTTTTGCTGATTCCTTTTCCCGCAAGCCCAGATTCAATCTGCTTTACAGAAAACATTTTGTCTGGATTTTTGCTTAAAAAAGAAAGAAGAATATTTCGTTGTTCAGTTGAATATATCATCGTCTTAATTTGCGACTGATTCGCAAATTGATTAAACCACATCAAAAAACTTTAGTCAACAATTTATGCGAATTGAAACAATATAAAGGCTCTCGCACAAAAATGACTGCACTTTCAGCGAAAAATCAAAATCGGCTAGGGTTGCAATTTTTTTTAGGAAGAAAACTTCAATTCGCAAAGCTCATTTTCAGTTTTCTTTTATGCCTGCGGCAAAAAAATGGCAAATTACGCCATTTTGACTTTTTCGCTTCCGTTTCATCATTTTTTATCATTTTACTTTTTTTCATAACACATTTACTGCCACAAATTTAAAAATTCAGATATAATTTTTCCCATGCGAAACAAACAGAACAATGAACTTGCGGTTTGCGGATTTGCGACCGTTAAAAAATTGGAAAAACATAATAGCGACCGAATCAGAAGACTTTATTTTACAGAAGAACTTGCGCCATTATTCGGCGGAATTTGCAAAAAACTTGCGGCGCGCAAAGGAATCTACAACAAAGTAAAAGACGCAAAAGAGCTGGAAAAACTCAGCGGCACAGTCCACAATCAGGGAGTTGTGGCAATGATTTATATGCCTCAGATTATTCCGCTGGATTCAGATATTACCGACGAATGGATTGAAAACAAAGAAAACGCGCTCATCCTTGACCACATCGGAAACGCAAACAATTTTGGTGCAATCGTAAGAAGCGCCGCATTTTTTGGCGTAAAAAATATTGTAATCCCGGAAGATGAATCAGAAAGCGCAATCACAACCAGTTCCTACAGAATTGCGGAAGGAGGAATGGAGTTTGTAAAAATTTATTCGGTGCGGTCAATTCCACGGCTTTTGGAAGCATTGAAAAATAAAATGGTCAGAATCGGAACTGATTTGTCCGCGCGCAGTAAATTTGCCTCAGACATAAAATCAATCACAAAAGGAAAGCCTGCCGTTGTTGTGCTTGGAAACGAAGAAAATGGAATTTCAAAAGAAGTAAAGCAAAATTGCGATGAACTTGTTTTAATTCCATTCGCAGGAATTTCACAAGGAAAAAAAGAGCCAGCCGTAGACAGTTTAAACGTAGCCCAGGCAAGCTCAATCATTCTTTATGAATTGACAAAATAATTTAAATCACATAATCGCAAGTTCCAGAGTTGTAAACGAGAGAATCCAAAGTTATTGAATCCAGATAATCGTTTACAACTTTGTTCAATCCTGCCCACATTTTTGCTGTCGCGGTATTTATTGTCTGCTCAGAAGATGTCGCATCTTTTTCGTCATAATCAACCGGTGCAAGATTTCCTTCTGTTGTTCTAAGAATTTCGCCAACTGTATATTCAGAAGAATCTTTTGCAAGACGATAGCCACCTTGCGGTCCACGAATGCTTTGCAGCAATCCAAATTTGCTAAGAAGAGCTGTAATCTGTTCAAGATATTTTATAGAAATTCCCTGTCGTTCCGAAATATCCTTCAAAGGAATGTAACTGTCTCTTCCTTGCTGAGCCAAATCAATCATAAAACTTAATGCGTATCTTCCGCGTGTTGAAATTTTCATATCCTATTTTCCTAGTAATTTAGTAGTATAATACAAAACGGATTAATCGTCCATAACCGTACGCCCGCCCCATTCCTTAGAATGTTCTTTTTCATGGTTTAAAGTGGCTTCAAAATCCGCGAGCGGCTCGCAATTTTTTTCTATATTTAACGCAGTCTGATGCAAACGGCGCAAACAGTCAGATTTATCATTGTAACCCAACCTTGATTTTTCAATGCTATCTCGCAAAACTCTGATTGATTCATCATAGACTTTTAAAGGAACAGGAAACGGATGCCCATCTTTTCCGCCATGAGCAAAACTGAAGCGCGCCGGATCAGAAAATCGGCTAGGCGTTCCGTGAATAACTTCGCTTACCAACGTCAACGACTGAAGAGTTCTTGGTCCAAGTCCCGGCGTAAGCAAAAACGACTCAAAATTTTCAGGCTGATTTTCGTAGGCTGTGGAAAGAACCGCGCCCAAACGCTTTAAATCTACATCTTCCGAGCGGACTTCGTGATGTTGCGACAAAATAATATTCCGTTCCGCGTGAATTATCTCATTTTCATCAACTTGAATTTTCAGTTTTTCCGGCAAAGCTGAATCCGCAAATTCAGGAAAAAGAAAACCTTGCTCCAATGCGGAATTTTTTGCCACAGTTTTAGAAGAACCGCCATAACCAACAGAAAAACTTGAATCTGGGTCGGCGATTTTCCTTATTTCATGCAGAAGTTTGTCCGGCGTTTCTTTTGTAAAATCCATAATCGTGCCACGAGTTTTTTCCGCGTTCTTTGCCGTAAGATTTAAAATTTTTCCCTGATTTTCGCCAGTTACCGCTGTATGCGGCTCTTCCACAAAAGACTTGATATTTGCGCTGCACCAATGATAACGCCGTGCAGTTCGCGTATTTTCGTTCATTCCCTGCTGAACAACCGCCCAGTCGCCTTCGCTGGAAAGAATAAAATTATGCTGATAAAGCTGAAATCCGTCCTGAACCGCCGTATTATCAACCTTTGCACACAACCGGCTTGAACGCACCAAATCGTTTCCGTCCAGCTCGGAATTTTCAGCCAACGCAAAAAGTTCCTCTGGAGTCCTGCGGGAATATTTTCCGCGGCCGCCGCAAATGTAAAGCCCAAATTCCTTTGCCCGCGGATTTATTCCTCGCTTCAACGCATACATTACGCTGGTTGTTATTCCAGAAGAATGCCAGTCCATGCCCATTACGCTTCCCAAAGACTGAAACCACAACGGATCGCTCAATCGCCGAAGAACTTCCTTTTTGCCATAATTTTGAACCAAAGATTCAACAATCAAAGTCCCAAGAACCATCATTCGGTCGGCAAGCCAGCGCGGAACAGTTCCATAATGAAGCGGTAAATCTGCATGACCTGTACTTTTTAGCATAAATTGAATAAATTAATCTGCCATTTTTTTGTAATTGTCAAATTCTGCAAGCATTTCTGCATCTTTATTTTTATCAAGCAGAGAAACTACAACAGCAGAAACAAGACAAACTAAAAATCCTGGAAGAATTTCGTACAAACCAAAAATCGGCGAAACCGAAGCCGGAATCTGATGCCAAACAACAACTGTAATTCCGCCAAGAACCATTCCTGTAATCGCGCCTTTTGCGGTTGCACCTTTCCAGTACAAAGCCAAAAGAACGAGAGGACCAAAAGTCGCACCAAATCCAGCCCAAGCGTAAGAAACAAGACCAAAAATCGAAGAATTTGGATTCAAAGAAAGAAGCAAAGCAATCAGCGCAATCAAGAATACAACAAAACGACCGACATTCAAAATTTCTTTTTCTTCAGCATTCTTTTTGATGATTCCTTTATAAATATCTCGGCTAACCGCAGAAGAAGCCGCAAGCAACTGGCTGTCAGCAGTAGACATTGAAGCCGCAAGAATCGCACAAAGGAAAATTCCTGCAAAAAATGCCGGATACATCTGCTGCATTGTCACAGAGAATACAGTTTCAGAATCGCCTGTAACAAAATTCGCAATCTGCTCACCGCCGTTCAAAAGAATTCCGTGGTTCAAAAGATATGCAGTTCCAACTGTTCCGATGATAAATGTTCCAATGTAAGAAACTACCATCCAGGAAATTCCAATTCTTCGCGCAGTTTTAATAGAAGAAACTGAATCAATTCCCATAAAGCGAACGATTATGTGCGGCATTCCAAAATATCCAAGTCCCCAAGCCAATGCAGAAACAATGTTCATCACGCTGTAATGACTGTTCGCTCCAAAAGCGTTTTTCATCGCCTCGCCAAAATTCCCGGCAACTGCCTGCGCATCAAAAGCCCGAACCGCCTCAACAGCTTTAAAAGGCCCACCAACAGAAATAACCGCGATTGTCGCAGAAACAACAAAAGCCACAAAAATCAAAGTTCCCTGAACAAAGTCAGTTGTACAAACAGCTGTATAACCGCCGGTAATTGTGTAGCAAAGAATTACAACCAGACCAATTGCCAGCCCGGCATGATACGGAAGTCCAAAAACAGAATTTAAAAGTTTTGCGCAGGCTACAAATCCAGACGCAGTATAAATTGTAAAAAACAGAACGATGAAAAGTCCGGAAATCACAGAAAGAATATGTGTCTTGTCTTTAAATCTGTTTGAAAGAAATTCCGGAACAGTGATTGAATCCCCGAACGCAACCGAGCACTTTCTTAGCGGCTTCGCAACGAATAACCACGCAAGATAAGTTCCCACACAAAGTCCCAAAGCAGTCCAAAAAGTTTCCTTAATGCCACCAAGATAACAAAGTCCCGGCAAGCCCATCAAAAGCCATGCTGAAGAATCCGAAGCTTCCGCAGAAAGAGCTGTTACCCACGGTCCGATTTTTCGTCCGCCCAGAAAAAAGTCAGCGGAATCATTGTTCTTGCTTGCACTTTTCAGACCTATATAAATCATAAATCCCAAATACAAAATGAATGCAATGATTTTTGCAATTACTTGTGGAGTCATAATTTCCCCTTAATTTTTTTAGATGATAAAACTTTAAAGGTTCTGCTTGAAATATGCAATTGAATAATCTGATATTTTCTTGAAACTTAAAGAATTATAAAGCCTGACGGCTGGAATGTTTTCTTTTTTTACAAAAAGAACGACCGATTTTCTTATTTTCAGCACCCTGAACAAAAGCTCTTCCATAAGGT
>CAVBXG010000038.1:0-6075 GCA_963599585.1 bacterium | reverse complement strand
TTTATGTATTTTTAAAAGCCTGAATAAAAGCACCTGCAGAAGAATTTTCGCGTAATGCCTCCCCCGAAATTCCTTTTGAGTAAAAATTCCTCCAAGCTGAACAAATTTAAAGCCCATCGCATTTGTTCCAGCTTTTGCAACAAACTGATTTTCTTCATTTTTTAAAGCAAGAATAAACTGAGTTCTAAGCGAATTTAAAAAACGCAAGCGGCAAAAATCTTCATCAAAATCAAAACATTTTGGAACAACTTCTTCCTGCTCGTAGGATTTTTGCAGTTCAAAAAGTTTAAGTTTTTCTTCTGCGGGAAGCTCTTTTTTGCAGTGAATTATCTGAAATTTTTCAATTTGCGCAAGTTGTGGCGGTTGCTTTTTCAGATTCAAAAGAAATTCCTTGCCTTCAAGTTTCAAAAGATTGTAATCATTCACCTGAGCCGGCAGAAAATTCATTTTTTCAAAGCATTTTAAAAGCAAATCCGTGCCATTTTTCGTTCCATTTACACAAAGCGGATTTTTAAAATTTCCTGATTTATAAAAATTTACAAACGACTCAACAAAATCATCCTGCAATGCTATTTCGGAACCAGATTTTACAAACGGCAAAAGATGAAAAATCGTTTTTTTTACGCAAAAAATTCCGTACAAATCCTGAAGAGATTCATTTATATAAACAGCGTATGCGCCAGAAATGTTTTTTTTAAGAATTGCCGAAAATTGAACGCACAAGGATTCGTATCTGCACAAAAAACGCATCAACGCAAATTTATTTTTTCCTCGGATTTCGCTTAACGGAACAAAAAACATTCTGACGATTCAGCTTTGCAAAATCAGTTTCTAAAACTGTGGATTGGAGCAGGAATTCTTCCACCACGGTTAATAAAGTCGGCACAACCAAATTTGCTTACAGGCATTACCGGGCAACCGCCCAAAAGACCGCCAAATTCAACCCATTCGCCAGCTTTTCTGCCAGGCACAGGAATAAGTCGGCAGGCAGTTGTCTTGTTGTTTACCATTCCAATCGCAAATTCATCCGCCAAAATTCCAGAAATTGTTGTTGCTGGAGTATCACCAGGAATCGCAATCATATCAAGTCCAACAGAACAAACTGTTGTCATCGCCTCAAGTTTTTCAAGGCAGATTGAACCTTTTTCAACCGCATTAATCATTCCTTCATCTTCTGAAACAGGAATGAACGCCCCGGAAAGTCCGCCAACATTTGTGGAAGCCATTACTCCGCCCTTTTTGACCATATCTGTAAGCATTGCAAGAGCCGCAGTTGTTCCCGGCGCACCAGCACCATCAAGCCCGATTTCTTCAAGAATCCGCGCAACAGAATCACCAACTGCCGGAGTCGGCGCCAATGAAAGATCCAGAATTCCAAATTGAACGCCAAGACGTTTTGCCGCCTCTGAACCAACAAGTTGACCCATTCTTGTAATTTTAAAAGCCATCTTTTTGATTCCATCCGCAAGCTCATTTATCGGTTTGCCTTTGTACTCGCGAGCCGCTGCAAGAATAACTCCTGGACCTGAAACACCAACATTGATTACGCAGTCGCCTTCGCCAGGTCCATGAAAAGCTCCTGCCATAAACGGATTATCTTCCGGCGCATTGCAGAAAACAACAAGTTTTGCACAACCATTAATAGGAAGAGTTTTTGAGATTTCTGCAGTTTTTACAATTGTTTCGCCCATCAATTTTACGGCATCCATATTAATTCCGTTTTTTGTGGTTCCAACATTTACAGATGAACAAACAAAATCAGTTTGAGCCAAAGCTTCTGGAATTGAATCAATCAAAATCCGATCCGCCGGGGTAATTCCTTTCTGAACAAGCGCAGAAAATCCGCCAATAAAATTTACTCCAAGCTCTTTTGCACATTTATCCAAAGTTTTGCAATATTCAACATAAGATTTTGCGTCGCTTGCACCGGCAACCAAAGCGATTGGCGTTACAGAAATACGTTTGTTTATAATCGGCACACCGAATTCTTTTTCAATGTCCTGACCGACTTTTACAAGATTTCCGGCTTTTTTCATTATTTTATCGTAAATTTTTGCGCAGGATTTTTTAGCGTCTGAATCCGCGCAGTCAAGCAAATTGATTCCCATCGTTACACAACGAATGTCGAGTTTTTGCTTCATAAACATACTAACTGTTTCTTGTATTTCTGTTGGTGAAAAAATCATTTTTAATTCCTTTTTTTATATTCTAATTGAAAAAATCGTTCTTTACAACAAAACTAAAATCATCTTACACAAATAAGCATTTTAAATAATTTTCTGAAAGATTGAAAATTTTGTTCAACGCATCCTCGTCCGTCGGCAAAGCAAAAAGGCTTCCAGCGCCGCACTCAGGGTTTTGCCGAACAATCTCTTTTTTGTGCATAATGTACAAATCAATCTGCTGCATAAGACACGAACTGTACCATTTTACCGCAGAATCAATTTCCGCCGGCGTTAAATCAAGTTTTTTTTCAACGCAATAACGGAGCAAAATTTGGCTTACCCCAAGCTCCAGCGAAAAATGCTCCTCATCAACAATTTCCGCCGCAGATTTATTGAAATATTTTTCTGTGTGAACAAACGTAAAAATCTGAAAAAATGGCTCAACTTCATAAAACTGAACAAATCGTTTTATAAGATTATCAAAAATTGTAAAAACATCGTTTTTTTCAAATAAATCTGGCGTGATATATTTTTCCGGCAAAAAAGTGAACGTATTTATTGCGCGCTTACAATATTTTAAAGTTTTTTCGTACATTATTTCGCGGCTTTCAAAATGATTATACAACGACGCTTTTTTTATTCCCAAATATTCAGCAATATCCGCCATGGAAGTCGCGCCCGCACTTTTATCAAAAGCACAAAATAAAAATGCGTTTATAATTTTTTCCTGCGAAATATTTTTTCGGGTCATTTATGTTTACCTTTCAGGTCTGGCAAGCATTTTGCTTTCATTAAATTTATCCTTTATGTCAGCCCAGATTGTTACGCTGCCTTTTTTGTGCTGTTTAGAATAATATAACGCTTTATCAGCATTTGTCATAGTTGTATCTAAGTCAGAAATATCATCGCCATCAGAATTTGAACTGATTCCCATGCTGAATCCAAGTTTTTTGCCTTCCGGAATGACAATCTTTTTGCCCAAAAGTTTTTCCAAATCAGGAATAAAATGCTCTTTTTTTACAAGACCTTCGTAAAGCCGCTCCGCCGCACGAGCCGCTTCTGCACAATTCGTGTTCGGCAGGACAACTACAAATTCATCGCCGCCAAAACGCGCAACAAAATCAACTTTTCTGTAGATTTCCTTTAAAAGTTTCGCAAAAGCTGCAATCAAAAGGTCGCCGGCTTCATGACCAAAAGTATCGTTGTAATATTTAAAATTATCCAAATCCATGAACGAAATCGCATCGTGCATATACAGATTCCGTTTTTTTTCGTAGCGGCGAATCATTTCACTTTCAAGGTTAAGATGATTGTGAAGCGCGCGCCGGTTGTTCAACATAGAAAGCTGGTCTGTCGCGGAAATAATCGCCAGATGCTCGTTCTGCTTTAGCATTACAAGCTGAGCCTGAATATTCGCTGCGGCAATGCTGATGATATTCAATTCCTCTGAATTAAGCAGAAATTTCTTTTGAAGATAAATTATCATTCCGCCAACAAATTCAAAACGCGAAAGGTTTATAAAAATTATCTGCCGGTCTTCATCCTTTATTTTTGACATTTCAATAAGTTTTTTGCACTGAACAAGAGTTTCCCATTTATCTTCCGAAGGCTGCTTTATATTTTCGCGGACTGAAACTCCAAGCGTTGTCCATTGCTCTTCTTTTTTTTCTGCAAGAAAAACCGCATCCGCCATTATATAATCAAAAACTGACTGAACAATATTTGCAGAAAATCTTGAGTCATTAAAATCGTTTATATTATTTGTGGAAATTTTGTTCAAAAACTTTGAATTTCTAAGCTGCTTATGAAGCTGAATCAAAAGCCGCTCTTTTTCAGCTTTTTCTTCCAATGCGGAAAGACTGATTTTTAAAGGCGGAAGTTTTTCAACGCCGTCAAGATATTCCTTTAAAGTTATTGAATTTTTTCCTTTTGTGTAATTTATAAGATTTTTTTCTTTTGCAATTTTAAAGCCGCGCGCAAGATAATTTTCCGCATCTTTATGAAAACCTTTCTGTTCAAGGAAATTCGCAAATTCATAAATCATAAAGACAATTCTGTGTTCCTGCGTTACGCCAATCGCAAAAAAATCAGAAATACATTTTTCAAAAATCTTTATCGCTTCATCCTTGTTGTTTTCTTCCAGACGAAGACTTGCATCCAGAAAAAATTTCACAAATTCTTCAATTGTTGTAAAAGGTTTTCCGTTGTTCTGCACATTATGAAGATTCATCTTTGCGCGGATATATTCGCCACGGTAAAAATCAAGCATTGCGCGGTAAGCTAAAATATCATTATATTCCGGCAAAAAAGAATTCATATAAAGATCGGAAACATCAAACATTGAAAGCAAATTGAAAATTGTCTGAAAAAGCTCCGACGCAACATCAAAATTCCTTGAATAAAAAGAAGTTCTCGCCAGATTGTACAAAGTAATAATTATTTCTGAATAATCTTTGTTTTCAAGCAGATTTATTATAACGTCATTTATCAAATTGTATGAATCAAGATATTTTGTATCAATCAGATATTCGTAAGAAAGTCCGTTTATAACCTTCATCAAGGAAGAAAAATCTTCCATTTCTTCGCGCAATTTAAAGCATTTTTTATACCAGAAAATAGCGTCATCTTTTCGGCCATCGTGCGTCATCATAATTCCCATCCAATGACACGCAATTGAAAGTCCGAATTTATTCCCGATTTTTTCAGCATCCGACATCGCTTTTTCAACATGAACAAACATCTGCTTGCGCAAATTTCCGTCGTAAATAACTCCATAAGGAATTACAAGCGAAGTATAAATACGATTATTTGTAAGACCGAATTTATCAAGCTGCTTAATAGCGTTAAGATATTTTTCTGAAGAATACTGAGAATCAGTTTTTTCTGTGATAATATATTCCAGCATTACAGACAAAGCGTAAACTGGAAATTCCATAAAATTCTTTGATTTTGCAATTGCTTTTGAAATATATTTCAGCGCGACAGAATTCATATTCTTCCGGCTAAAAACCTGCGCCAGAAAATACAAAGCATAACAGTCAACGTCGTCATCAATCTGATATTCAATAATGTTGTTAAAATAAAAACTTGCAAGATCTGTGTCGCCATAATAAAACGCGATAATTCCCATTTCCATGTAAAGCAGACAAGCTTCGTCAATATTTGCCTTTGAAATAATATCCGAGTGGTCAATTTCTTTTACAACTTCGTAAGCTTTTTCTATATCAAGGAAAATTCTGTAAGATTTTAATTCCCTGTAGATTTTCTGAAAATCAATTTCCGCCCCTTCAGTTTTTAGCTCAAATTCTTCTTCTGAAAAATCTTCCAGCGAATTTATTGAATAATAATTGTTCTGCTTATTTATTTTCTGGAAAAAATTCTTCATCGCGGCAGATTTCTTTTCCATATCAAGATTATTGAAGCAAAAAATAAATTTTCCTTTTAAATCAGAATTTTCAAGCTGCAAAAGAATTTTCAAAGCGTCATCGCTCATAAGCTGCGAATTATAAACCACAACTTTACCGCTAAAACATTTTTTCAGCAGCGCAATAATAGTTTCACGCATTCTTATTTTTTCGTAGTCAATTTCTTCCAGAATCATGGAATCATTTCTGTTCTTCGCAAATCCATCCGCAAAAAAAGACTTAAAAGTTTCGTACTGAAGCTCGTAAGCTGATTTTTTTAGCAATTCGTCTGGAATTTTAGATTTTGCAAGAATATTTAAAAATGGCGCTAAAGGAGTTTTTTCATCACACAAATCAATTTCAAGTAAATCAGAATCTTTTGAAACACATTTTTTCATCAGATTTTCTGACAAGCACAAGTAAGTAACATTTAATTTGTCATCATCATAAAAATTATCAACAATCGACTTTATTAAATCTTGAGAATTCATTTTTTCAATTATATC
>CAVBXG010000037.1:0-23841 GCA_963599585.1 bacterium | reverse complement strand
TCTGTTCTGTTCTGTTCTGTTCTGTTCTGTTCTGTTCTGTTCTGTTCTGTTCTGTGAGGATTGTGTTTCCGCGTTCAGCGAATGTCAAGAGCAAATCACGGTAATATTCGTATTGCTTTTTGCGCGCGTCGATTTCCGCAGGAAGTCCGATTTTAAGGTCGGAACAGATTGCGTCAAAGTTGTCGAGAACGTTGACGATTCGCTTTTGGACTTCAAGAGAAGGAAGAGTCAGTTTATATTTCATAATGACCTCTTTATCTCCACGCGGCATTTTTGCACCTTTTGCCTTGCTGTTATCATAGTCAAAAAATCTGTCAGAAGATAAATTAAAATACAAATATCTTGGAATGATTTTTTCTGATGTAGGATGAATTACAAGCACGTCTCCATTTGTTCCGCCCATGTTATCTGCAAACCATATCTTTTTTAAATAAGGTCGTATATTTCCAATAAGAATATCTTTTGGATAATACTTCGTTAGATTTCCGTCTTTAGGAATATGAATAGACACTTCTTTTCCTTGACGATTCTGTAAAAGATTATCAACACCTACATAAGAATCTGCATTTACTTCGGAAGCTGGAATTCTTTCTTTTGAATATTCAGCAATATCTTCCAAAAAAACTTTCTCTGTTTTATGTGTTTTCGCTGTCAGAAGCTCGTCGCGGTAGTATTCATACTGAACGCGGCGAGCTTCTAGCTCCGCTTCTAGCTCCGCTTCTAGCGACGTAAATTTGTCAAGAATACGCACGATTTCTTCCTGAACCGGCAGAGGCGGCACAGGGATTTTGAAATTGCTTATGCTTGAAATATGAACGTGAGGAACGCCTCCACCTTTTTTAGTAGCGTAAATTTCTTCTTGAAGATTTTCCAAACAATAGTAAATATATTTCGTTAGAAGATTTTTATTTCCTTTTATAGAAAAAGCATCGCAGACAAAAATTTTTTGATTCCAATATTGTACATAACCTGCTCCTGCTCCACTTCCAGCAACTGTAATTGTTTCATTTTCACGATTAAACAAATCACAATAAAATGCAGGTTCTCGCCCACCAGAAATCACTGGATATTCGCCTAAATTAGAATTAATTTTTGTAAGAGAAGTTCCTCTCTGCATTTCGGTCACTTCCCCCAGCGTGTTGTATTCCACCCCATCCGGGCAAAGTTCATTTATCAGTTCGTTTAGTCTGGTCATTTGTCAGTTTCCTCAGAATTATTTTCATGCTGAGAAGCAAATATCGCCTTTTGCTTTTCAATTTCGATTTTAAGCTGCTCTTTTGTTGGCAGATATGTAAGATATTTTGACATAAAAAGCCTATTGTTGTCATGAAGAACGGAGTATCTTGCAATATCTTCGCTTGTTTCTGAGCAAAGCAAAATTCCGATAGTAGGATTGTCTCCTTCTTTACGCTTTAGCTCGTCATACATGCGCACATACATATCAATTTGTCCAACATCCTGATGCGTAATTGTTCCCATCTTTAAATCAATAAGCACATAACATTTTAATTCAATATTGTAAAAAACAAGGTCTATATAATAATCCTGCGTATCTGTAATTATATGCTGCTGCCGGGCAACAAAAGCAAAACCATTTCCCATTTCCATTAAAAAGTCTCTGATGTGGCTTAAAATGCTGGATTCAAGATCATCTTCCAAAAATGAATCTTCTTTTCTAAAACCCAGAAATTCCGCGACGACGGGATTTTTTATTATCTCAAAAGGCGTTTTCTGCAGGTCTTTGGTTTTCTGCTGCATTTCTGCTATGACTTTTTCTTTTTCGGGAGCTTGCAAAAGCCTGTAATAATACTGAGTGCCAATATTTCTATCCAACGTTCTTGAACTCCAGTTTTCTTTTGCAGATTCTTTTAAATACCAGAGACGAGCATTTTCATCTTCTACCCGAAGAAGACAAGAAAAATGCGACCATGTCAAATTTGGCAGACATGCCTGCCAAATCTTATTGTCTGGAAACAGCAAATAGAATTTTCTGAAATTACGCAGATTTCTTTCTGAAAAGCCTTTTCCAAATTCTTTTGAAAGTTCTTCTGACAGCATCTTGATTAGCTTCATTCCATATTCCGCGCGCTCTTTGCCCCTCTGTTCATGTTCAACAATCCGTTTTCCGATTTGCCAATATGTCATCACAACTAGAGAGTTTACGGATGAGTATGCATTATTCCTGCCAGTCCGAATTATTGTTTTGATTTCTGTTAAAAAGGCAATATCTGCTTTTGTTTCAATTGTTTTCTTCATTTATCAGTTTCCTTTTTATAGTTTGACTTTTTTTCCAAAATCAATGTACATTTTAGATATGGACGTGAGGTGTCTTAGTTGCCCTGTTCGCTGTTTTTAGCCGCGTCACCCAAGCCTCTGGATTTTTCGGAGGCTTTATTTTAAACAGTTCGTTCATCTATTCTCCCTCAATCTCCGCAACAATCTTGTCAATTTCGGTACGGAGAACATTTTCCTTTGCTACAATTTCCTTGATTTTTGAGTTCAGTTCCTTGATGTCGATTTTCTCGCGGGTATTCTTGGCTTCAACGTAACTTGAAACGGAAAGGTTGTAGTCATTTTTTGCGACTTCTTCAAGTTCCGCCGATTTTGAAAAATACTGAATGTCCTTTTTTGAATCAAACGCTTCTATAATTTTATTGATATGCTCGTCCGTAAGAACGTTGTTGTTCGTTTCTTTTTTGTAAAGCTCGCCGGCTTCTATAAACTGGATTTTGCTGTCGGTCTTGTGCTTTGAAAGAACAAGAATATTCACGGCGATTGAAGTTCCATAGAAAAGATTCGGAGCAAGAGAGATTACGGTTTCAACAAAGTTTGAGTCCACAAGATATTTTCTGATTTTCTGCTCCGCGCCTCCACGGTAGAAAATTCCGGGAAAACATACAATCGCAGCCCGCCCTTTGCTTGAAAGATAACTCAGCGAATGAAGAATAAATGCAAAGTCCGCTTTTGATTTCGGGGCTAGAACTCCTGCCGGAGCAAAGCGGTCGTCGTTTATCAATGTCGGGTCGTCGCTTCCAATCCAGTTGATTGAATATGGCGGATTCGAGACAATCGCATCAAACGGCTTGTCGTCCTTGAACTGCGGATTTATCAGAGTGTCGCCCAAAGAAATCTTGAACTTGCTGTAGTTTATGTTGTGCAGAAACATATTCATACGGGCAAGATTATATGTTGTGTGGTTTATCTCCTGCCCGAAAAATCCGTCTTCTATTTTGTTTTCCTCGAATTGCTTTTTTGCCTGCAAAAGAAGCGAGCCTGAACCGCATGCGGGGTCATAAATCTTGTTCACATTTTCCTGCTTGTGCATTGCAAGGCGTGCGATAAGTTTTGAGACATTCTGGGGCGTGAAAAATTCTCCGCCTGATTTTCCAGCATTTGCCGCATAGTTTGAAATCAAGAATTCATAGGCGTCGCCAAAAAGGTCAATCTGATTTTCGTGGAAACTGCCGAAATTCAACCCTGCAACGCCTTTTATTACTGCCGCAAGCCGTGTGTTCTTTTCCTTTACGGTGTTTCCAAGACGGTTGCTTGTTGTGTCAAAATCAGCAAAAAGCCCTTTTATATTCTGCTCAGAATCATAGCCCACTGCGGATTTCTCAATTTCAGAAAAAATTTTCGCCAAATCTGTATTTAAAGCTTCATTATCATTTGCATTTTTTGCGACATTAACAAAAAGCTGGCTCGGATAAATAAAATATCCTTTTGTCTTTATCGCATCATCTTTTATTTCCTGAGTAATGATTGAATCGTCAAGGTCGGCATATACAATGCTTTCGTCATCCGCTTCAAAGTAATCTGAAAAATTCTCGCTTATAAAACGATAGAAAAGAGTTCCCAAAACAAACTGCTTGAAATCCCAGCCGTCAACCGCTCCACGCACCTCGTTTGCAATCTTCCAAATCTGAGCCTGTAATTCC
The DNA here is from genome assembly GCA_963599585.1 of bacterium. Lineage (GTDB taxonomy): Bacteria > Spirochaetota > Spirochaetia > Treponematales > Treponemataceae > Treponema_D. Next base: position 19,906 of record CAVBXG010000037.1, on the reverse strand, counting down.
GCCCTCTGCTGTATGCCAGACATAAAATACCCCAATAAAAAGACAATAAATAAAACTGCTTTATTATAGAAGAAAAATAAAGATTTATAAAGTTCAGGCAAAACGCTCTAGCAATTCAAATCAAACCACTGAGCAAAACGAAATGGATTACTACAGCAAATTGAATCAACCTACGCCGTAGTCCGTTTCGTTTTACTCTAGTAAACAGATACGAAAAGCGACGTAAAACGATTTTAAAAGCGGTAGTAATCAAATTCAAAATGCGGGCGTATTCTATTATTTTTTATTCACAATCCCCTTAACACTTTTTATCACAAGGTTAACCGCAAGAATCAAAAGTGAAAGTATGAAAATCTCGTTGAATTTCGCGAAATGCTGAAGTTCCTGGACTTTTGTGGTGATTACCATTGTTCTGGCTCCAGCAAGGAAAACCACCGCGCTTACTGTGACCATTCCGTTTATAAAAAGATAGCAGAAAATCTCAAGGTGGGTGCGCATAACGTTCGGTGTAATAATCCGAGCGACAGTTTTTATCCAGTTGTCGCCAAGAATGCGCGCTGTTGTCTCCCATGAAATATTCATTTTGTCGAGCGACGCTTTCATCATAAGATACGGAGTCGCAAAAAAGTGGACCAGGTTACAGCAGACAAGAATCGCAAGCGTGTTGTGGAGCGGCGTTTTTCTGAATGCAAGCAGAAAACTGATACCAAGAACCATTCCCGGGATTGTGTTTGAAACCTGCGCAATCGCTTCTATTATCTTTGTGCCGTGAATCAGACCTTTGTTCCGGGCTGAAATCAGTGCGCTCGCGTAAACAAGGATTGTTCCGAAAAGCGCGGTAAAGAAACTCATGACAAGAGAATTCTTAAAGACGCGTACAAGGGATTTGTCATTAAAGACCGAGACAAAGTGCTTCATCGTAAAAGTGTTGTTGTACGGCCATTCGGCAACAAACGGAGCCACAAAAACTACAACAAACGATGAAAGAATCAGAACGCAGATGACAACAGAAAAGAACGTCCAGATTATATCGCGGGCAACATCCGGCTGATTGTCGTGGATTGCGATTTTATTGTAGCGCACATTGAATTTCTGGAGATAATTCAAAAGAAGAATGCTTATAATAGAAGGAAGAAGCATACAGAGCGCAATCACCGAGCCTTGATGAAAATCTGGCAGGCTTCCAAGCATTGTGTTGTACAAAAGACCTGCGACAACCGTGTAACGACCGCCGATTGAAGCTGGAATACCAAAATCAGTGAACGCAAGGAAAAAACTCTGAACCACAGAAACCGCAATCGTTCCCAAAAGCGGCTGGATTACAGCGGTAAAAAAGCTACGCAGGCGGCTGTCGCCCATAAGCCGACAGACAACAATGTATCTTCTGTCAATATAAGCCATTGTGTTTGTCAAAAGCGTGAACGAAATCGGAAAAGTATAAATCACATAGCCAAAAATCAGTCCTTTAAAGCCATAAAAATCAAAAAACTGCCTGCCAATCAATTTTGTAAGAAGACCGTTTTTTCCGAATGAATAGATTATCGCAAAACCGTAAGTGATTGTAGGAATCAGCATCGGAAAAACCGCAAGAGTGCGCAGAGTTTTTTTTGCCCAGACCGGAATATTTGTAAAATTGACTGTGTACGCAAGAACAAAGGCAAGAACCGTTGTAATCAGCGCACTTAAAAGCGAGACATTTACGCTGTGCGCAAAAGCCGTCCGAAGTTTTCCGCCGGCAAAGACAGAAGCCACATTCTTAAAGCTGAACGCCCCGGAATTCAACGTGAACGCATTCTTGAAAAGCACAATTCCCGGAATAAAAATAAAAACGAAAAAGAAAAGAAGCACAACGTAAAAAGCCGCGCGCATCTGCTTGTTTCTTATTTCCTTGAACATATCTTTTATTTTTGTCATTGAAAATTCCTTTTTTTAAAGTCCAAAATCCGCCGCACAAACGCTACAGGCTGAAAAGTTTATAAATGTTGTTCTTTTTTACTTCCAGCTGCTTTAAAATAAAGTCGTTCACAAACTGGCTCTTAGGATTCTTGATGATTTCAGAAGGCTCCGCGAACTGCTCGATTTTTCCCTTGTTCAGTATAAGAACTTTGTCGCTGATTGTAAGGGCTTCCTCCGGATCGTGGGTAACAATAATCGTTGTAAGGTGGAATTCTTTTGCGATTGTAACGATTTTTTCTTTTATTGATTCCTTGATTACGCCGTCAAGCGCAGAAAGCGGCTCATCCAGAAGCAGGATTTTCGGCTTCATAACCATTGTGCGTGCAAGGGCGACGCGCTGTTTCTGTCCGCCTGAAAGCTGGTCGATTTTTTTGTTCAGATGCTCGCGCAAATCAAGAAGATCAATCAGAGCCTCTATTTCTTCTTTTGACGAGCGGTCAGGGTAATTCCGCAAACCGTAGACAATGTTCTTGTATGCGGTAAGATTCGGAAAAAGCGCGTAATCCTGGAATACAATATTGAATCCGCGGCGTTCCATCGGTGTGTTCGTGATGTCGCTTCCGTTAAAAACAATTTTTCCTGAATCAGGCTGAAGAAGCCCAAGGATTATGTTAAGAAGCGTTGTCTTTCCGCCCCCGGAAGAACCTAGAATTGAGACAATCTGAGAGTCGCCGATTTCAAGAGAAATGTCATTCAAGACTGTAGTTCCATCAAAAGATTTTTTTATTCCACTGATTTCTAACATTTTCCGTCCTTTTTACGCTTTTTGCGTTATACATTATATGCGCCGTCAACCGCCCTGAGCTCATTGTAAGTGTCAATTTCTGTAAAATCCTCAAAAGAGCAGCCGCGCACAACCAGATTAAAATCCTTGTTGCAATATGTTAAAGGAACTGAATCCCAATAACGTTCTTTTCCGCCCGGCATTTTGTAGACTTTCCCAAGGCACTCGCCAAGCTTTTTTCCGTCCTCTTCCGTCCAGTATGAAATTCCGACCATTCTGAAACCATCCGTTCCGCCAACGCTTACGCCGCTGATTCTGCCCTTTTCAACAGAAAGACACCAGTCGTCCGTGCGTTCGCATGGAACTCCGCAATAATTTGACTGATACTGATATTTTGAGACAAGCCTCGGATTTTTCAGGATTATGTCGGATTCCAGGATATACGCATTTTCCAGATAATTTTTTGCAGCCAAAAGTGAAGAAATATTGTTTCCTTCGTTGTAGGCCGGATTTTCCACAAATTTTATGTTCGGATATTTGTATTTAAGCTGGTCAAACTGCGCGGAAAGATAGCCTCGCACAAGCACAATCTCTTCGATTCCGGCTGAGACAACTGCGTCCAGAAGAGATTCGATTATCATTTTTCCGTGCACGCGGATAAGAGGTTTTGGTGTGTTCAGCGTAATCGGAACAAGGCGCGAACCGAATCCCGCCGCCAGAAAAACCGCCCTGCGGACTTTGTATGGCTCTAACGCCTCCAAGCCTTTCTCTGAAATTCTGTCGCCGTCAATAAAATGTTTTTCCACAAGCTCAGAGAATGTTGTGTTCACAGTTCCAACTGAATAGCCAGTCTGTTTTGCAATCTGACGCTGAGAAAGTTTCTTTTTTTCTGCCTCGACAAGACTTAAAATGTCGAATTCTTTTCTTGAAAGCACAAAAACCGCCGTTTTTTTTTATTTTTTTGTTCAACAGATTCTGTTTTTTGTGTATTTTAACACATTTTTTGCACAGATTCCTTTGTTTTCTGTTCAAACAATATACAAAAATTTTGATTTTTGAACAAGTTAACTTGACACTTTTTTATTAACAAACTATTTTGAAAAATGCGCTGGCGTGATTCTGCGTTAGCGCTGGGAATGGAAAGCCGCAGGCTTTTTCCGAAACGAAGTTGAGGAATGGAGCGATAGCGAAACAATTGTAACATTTTCAATGTTACAATAACGAGTTTTCAAGAAAACTCGCGACATAGCGACCGAACATTGAGCTGCGCGAAATGTCCGGGAACGCCCGGATTTTTATGAATCTAAAAAAGAGAGGAATTTTATGGCGAAAACAGTTTATTTGGGAATCACAGGCGATATTATTCACCCTGGAATTATTAATATTATCAAGGAAGGCGCAAAACTTGGCGAGCTTACGGTTGGGCTTTTGACGGATAGCGCGATTGCAAGCCACAAGAGACTTCCGTATTTGACTTATGAGCAGCGCAAAGAGGTTATTGAGGACATAAAAGGCGTGGCAAGAGTTGTTCCGCAGGATGACTGGAGCTATGTTCCAAACCTGAAAAAATACAGGCCGGATTTTATGATTCATGGCGACGACTGGAAAACGAATTATCTTTCAAAAATCCGCGAGGAATGTTTTGAGGCGATGAAGGAATGGAACGGCCAGATTGTGGAGATTCCGTACACAAAGGGAATCAACTCGACCGCGCTCGCAGAAAACGCAAAGGATATTGGAACTACGCCGGACATCAGGCGCGCGACTTTAAGGCGGCTTATTGCGGCAAAACCGGTAGTGCGGATTCTGGAGGCTCATTCGGGGCTTTCCGGGCTTATTGCTGAGCACGTTAGCGTTACAAAAGAGGACGGAGTTCATCAGTTTGACGGAATGTGGTCTTCTTCGCTGACGGATTCAACCAGCAAAGGAAAGCCGGACATTGAAGCGGTTGACCTTACAACGCGAATGCAGAGCCTTACGGACATTCTTGAATGTACTACAAAGCCGATTATCTACGATGGCGATACGGGCGGAATTCCGGAGCATTTTGTCTTTACAGTTCGTACTTTGGAACGCAACGGTGTAAGCGCAGTGATAATCGAGGACAAAAAAGGCCTGAAAAAGAATTCGCTTTTTGGAACGGAAGCAAAGCAGGTTCTTGCCACGGAAGAGGAATTCTGTGAGAAAATCAGCGCAGGAAAGCGCGCGCAGGTAACAAAAGATTTTATGATTATCGCGAGAATTGAAGAGATTATCGCAGGATATTCTGTTGACGAGGCGCTTACAAAAGCGTTTGCCGCAGTCCGCGCAGGCGCAGATGGAATTATGATTCACTCAAAAGACAAGAGCGGAGCGGACATAAAGGAATTCTGCCAGCGGTTCAGGAAAGAATACGACAAAATCCCGATTGTGCTTGTTCCGACAACTTACAACCAGTTCAAGGAAAAGGAACTTGCCGAATGGGGCGCAAATGTGATTATCTACGCGAACCACATGCTGCGCTCATCATACCCGGCAATGAAAAAATGCGCCGAGACAATCCTGGAAGCCGAACGCTCGCTGGAAACCGACGGAATGTGCATGCCGATAAAAGAAATCCTTGAGCTGATTCCAGGAACGAAATAGGAGAAATTATGATAAAACCTTCAACTTTATACAACGAACTTTTGAAAAACGGAACAGACTTTTTTGCCGGCGTTCCAGACTCTCTCTTAAAATCTTTCTGCGCATACGTCACAGACAATGCGCCCGCCGAAAAACACATAATCTCCGCAAACGAAGGAAGCGCGACCGCCCTTGCAGCTGGCTACCACTTTGCAACAGGAAAAATCCCTTTGATTTATATGCAGAATTCCGGAGAGGGAAACATGATAAATCCTCTGCTTTCGCTTGTTGATCCGGATGTTTATTCAGTTCCGCTTCTGATTTTTATCGGCTGGCGGGGAGAACCCGGTGTTCACGATGAGCCTCAGCACGTAAAACAGGGAAAAGTAACCTGCGCACTTCTGGACGCAATGCAGATTCCATACGAGATTCTTACCGAAGACGAATCAAATCTTTCCGACCAGCTGAAAAAAGCATACGATTACATGAAAAAAAACAGCGCGCCTTATGCTTTTGTAATCCGCAAGGGAACATTTGAAGAATACACGCTGAAAAACAATATTCCTGTGAACGCAGAGATGAAACGCGAGCAGGCAATTGAAAAAATCATGCTTTCCGCGCCGGAAAACGCAGCTTTTGTTTCCACCACAGGAATGGCAAGCCGCGAACTTTACGAGCTCCGCGAAAAACACGGAATGGGTCACGAAAAAGATTTTCTTACAGTCGGCTCAATGGGACACGCCTCGCAGATTGCGCTTTCAATCGCGATGCAAAAACCTGACCGTCCGGTCTTCTGTATTGACGGTGATGGCGCTGCAATCATGCAGATGGGAGGAATGGCTACAGTCGGCACAAGAAGCCCTAAAAATCTTGTGCACTTTGTAATGAACAACGGCGCGCACGATTCTGTAGGCGGACAGCCGACAGTCGGACTTGAGATAAATCTGCCGGAAATAGCAAAAGCCTGCTGCTACAAAAGAATTTATTCAGCAAAAAATGAAAAAGAATTGAGCGAAGTCCTTGCCAAAATCAAGAATTCCTTTGATGATAATACAAACGAGCTTACATTTGTTGAAGTGAAAGTAAGCAAAGGCGCGCGGAAAGATTTAGGGCGACCAAAATCAACTCCGCAGGAAAACAAAAAAGCATTTATGGAGTTTTTAAAATAATGATAAGACAAGCGGTTATAATGGCAGGCGGTTTGGGTTCAAGATTCGGTGGACGCACAAAAGCAATGCCAAAAGGATTTATTGAGATTGATGGAATTGCGATGGTGGAACGCTCAGTCCAGAAACTGATTGCGGCCGGTGTTGAGGAAATTATCATCGGAACAGGACATTGCCACGAATATTACGATGAGCTTGCAAAAAAATACCACTGCATCCGTACTGTCAGGAACGAAAATTACCAGAACACAAGCAGCATGGGAACGCTTGAAGTATGCGCACCTTTTGTAAAAGGCACTGCCCTTCTTCTGGAAAGCGACCTTTTGTACGATTCAATCGGACTTTTTGTGCTTGACAACGACAGCCGCAAAAACGTTATTCTTGCCTCTGGAAAAACAAACAGCGAGGATGAAGTTTACCTTGAAACGGATGAAAACGGTGTTCTTAGCGGAGTAAGCAAAAACAAGGCTGAAATAAAGAATGTCGCTGGCGAGCTTGTTGGAATCTCAAAGGTTTCAAAAGAATTCCTGAATAAAATGGTGGATTTCTACAGCAGAACACGCGCGGAAAACGCAAAAATCGACTACGAGACAGTCTTCAGAAAAATTGCAAAGGACGACCCGATTTACGTGCACAAGATTGAATATTATGCCTGGACAGAAATCGATGACGAGGCGATGCTTACACGCGCGAACACATTGATTTATCCGCGCATCAAAGAAAACGAGGAGCTACGAAAAGTCCGCCGCGAAATCCTGTTAAATCCGGGACCTTCAACAACAACGGACAGCGTAAAATATGCGCAGGTTGTGCCAGACATCTGCCCGCGCGAGCTTGAGTTCGGAAACCTTATGGAAAAAGTCTCAGAAGATTTGACTTCTTTTGTGGCTTCCGCAGAAAAATACACAACCGTAATGTTCGGCTGCTCTGGAACTGGCGCAGACGAGGCGATGATTTCAAGCTGCGTTCCGCCTGACGGAAAACTTCTTGTGGTTGACAACGGCTCTTACGGCGCGCGCCTTGCAAAAATCGCAAGCGTCTACGGAATCGAGACCGACATCTTCAAGTCTTCAACCTACGAGCCAATTGACCTTAATGCACTTGAAAACCAGATGAAGTCAAAAAAATACACGACATTTGCGATTGTCTACCACGAGACAACAACAGGGCTTCTGAATCCGCTTGAAAAAATCTGCCCGATGGCAAAAAAATACGGAATGACAACAGTCTGCGACATCGTAAGCGCGTATGCCGGAATGCCGATTGACCTTGAAAAACTCCAGATTGATTTTGCGGCAGCGACTTCAAACAAGCACATCGGCGGAATGGCGGGAATCGGTTTTGTAATCTGCAAAAAGGACGAGCTTTTAAAGCAGAAAGACTGGCCTATGCGGAACTATTACCTGAACATTTTTGACCAGTACAAATATTTCCAGGAAACAAAACAGACAAGATTCACGCCGCCGGTGCAGACTTTCTACGCTCTGCGCCAGGCAATAATCGAAACAAAGCAGGAAACAATTGAAAAACGCTTTGAACGCTTTACCGGATGCTGGAAAATCCTTATAAAATCACTAAAGGAAATCGGTCTTAAAATGCTTGTAAAAGAAGAAAACCAGTCGCATTTTATAACCGCAATCCTGATTCCAGAAACGCCAGAATACAACTTTAACAAAATGCACGATTTTGCGCGCGCTCAAAGCTTCACAATTTACCCGGGAAAACTCGGAAACATCGACACATTCAGAATCGCGAACATGGGCGACATAAAGCCAGAAGAAATGCAGCGGTTCACAGAAGTGCTCAAAGAATACATGAAATCGATTGGCGTGTGCTAAAAAAGGGCGGGCAACCGCCCTGCGGCCGCACTTCGTTGCGTCCTACCCACCGTGCGGGCTCAAACGCCGCCCGCAACACCTGCTAAAAAAATGTGTTAGGGATTGGAATGGTTGCGCAGCAAAAAAAATGCCGGTTAGAATTAACCGGCATTTTTTCGTAGGCAACCGCCGGAGCCATGGAAAGCCCGACCCGAGCGGTTGTTGAGCCTTGCGAAACAAAAGCAAGGGTAACACCCGAAAAGTTTCGATAAACTAGCAAATATTTCTACTGTAAAATCGCTCCCTTGTCGGCAGAACTTACCAATTTTGCGTAGCGTGCCAGATAGCCGGTTTTTACTTTTGGCTCTGGGGCAACCCATTTTGCCTTGCGTGCGGCAAGTTCCTCGTCGCTTACTTCAAGATGGATTTTGTAGTTGTTTATGTCCAAAGTGATTTTGTCGCCTTCCTGAACAAGCGCAATCGGACCGCCAACAGCCGCCTCCGGTGAACAATGTCCAAGGGAAGCGCCACGTGTAGCGCCGCTGAAACGTCCGTCGGTGATAAGCGCAACCTGCTTGTCCAAGCCCTGACCTGCAAGTGCCGCTGTAACCGCAAGCATCTCGCGCATTCCAGGCCCTCCTTTTGGCCCTTCGTAGCGGATTACAACGACATCGCCCGGCTTAATCTTGGATTTCTGAACAGCTTCCATCGCCTCGCTTTCATCGTTGAACACGCGCGCAGGTCCTGTGTGGTGCATAAGCTCAGGAGCGCAGGCTGAACGTTTTACAACAGTTCCGTTCGGGGCAAGATTTCCGAACAGAATCGCAATTCCGCCGTTGTCGCTGAACGGATTTTCAATCGGGCGGAGAATTTCAGGATTTCTATTTTTTACGCCTTTGATGTTTTCCGCGATTGTCTTTCCTGTCGCAGTAATCAGAGAAGTGTTTATAAGGTTCTTTTTTGCAAGTTCCGCCAAGACTGCCTGAACACCGCCCGCATCATCAAGCTCGCACATAAAAGTGTGTCCTGCCGGCGCAAGGTGGCAAAGGTTTGGAGTTCTTTCTGAAATCTTGTTTACTTCGTGCAAATCAATGTCAATTCCAGCTTCGTGCGCAATTGCCGGAACGTGCAGCATTGTGTTTGAAGAACATCCGAGCGCCATATCCGCGGTAAGCGCATTGCGGAAATTTTCAGCCGTCATCATCTGTCGCGCGGTAATTCCTTTTTTATACAGATTCATGACAGCCATTCCGGCGTGCTTTGCCAGCGCAATTCTTTCGCCAGTCACGGCAGGAATTGTTCCGTTTCCAGGAAGTCCAAGCCCCAGAACTTCAGTCAAGCAGTTCATTGAGTTCGCGGTGAACATTCCCGAGCAAGCACCGCAGCCCGGACAAGAGCGATGCTCCATCTCCTTAAGCTGCTCCTCGGTAATTTTTCCGACCGCAAGACCACCGACAGCCTCAAACATATCAGTCAAAGAAAGATTCTTGCCGGAATAAGGATTTGAAGCATCATTTCCCGGAAGATGTCCCGGCATCATCGGGCCTCCAGAAACGAAAACAGTCGGCAAATCAAGACGGGCGGCAGCCATTAGCATACCCGGAACAATTTTGTCGCAGTTAGGAATCATAACCAAGGCGTCAAACTGGTGAGCCTTCGCAACACATTCAACGCTGTCGGCAATAAGCTCGCGTGTTACAAGCGAATATTTCATTCCCTCGTGCCCCATCGCAATTCCGTCGCAAACGCCAATCGCAGGAAATTCAATCGGAGTTCCGCCAGCCATTCTAACGCCAGCCTTAACAGCCTCCGCAATCCGGTCAAGCTCAATGTGCCCCGGAATAAGTTCATTTTTTGCGCAAATAACACCAACCAGCGGCTGATCCAATTCCTCATCAGTATAACCAGAAGCATAAAAAAGAGAACGGTGCGGCGCGCGGGCAACACCCTTACAAGCATTATCTGATTTTTTCATTTAAAACCCCAAAAACATAAATCAAAATTAAAAGTTTCCTTCCGAAACCACAAAAAAAGGATAATGCAAAAACCACATTTTGAGTAGTGAAACCTTTTCAACCTTCAGTTTCCCAAAACGCAACACAAAAACAAGATTCGTGAGTTTTTTGCAATGGAAATAATATTTCAACAAGGGGGGGGGAGAAGTTTCTCCCTACGTCGTCAGCCCACGACCATCGCACATGCTCCGGCCGTGTGTTGCCGCCTACCCACTCTCCTAAGGGGACACCCCTTAAAAACCCCGCCCTCGCCGACCACAGGAACTGCCTCATTCTAAAATTGCGTTTTTCAACCGAATAATGTGCTTATCCCTGCATTTTTCAACCGAATAACGCAGTTATTCTTGCATTTTTCAACCGAAAAACGCAAAAGCAGACAAAAAGAGTTATTCCGTTTCCAGAAAAAATAGAAATTCAGTAAGAAATAAAATTCCGATTGCAGAAAAAACACTTTTTCAGGCTTCGGTAAAATACCCAAAGACAAAATTTTCCGTTTTTAACAAAAAAATATTTTCCCGAACCAAGAAAAAATATAAATTCAAGCAAAATAAAAATCCCCAAAGCCAGAAAAAACAATAAATCACCAAAAATTATTTTACCCAAACACGAAAAAACACAAATTCCACGAATGGAATTTTATCTTTAGCAAAAACAACTTATTTATAGAAATTAAAATTGTCTATGCGTGGCAAAGAGCCGAAAAGCCGCCGACAACGCTTTTTGCTTTTGACGAAAGATTTTTCATATAGTTTTCCATATAGAGCCAGTCAGGATTGCCGTCTGAATCAGCAGGGAGAAGAATAGTTTCATCAAGCAATTTATCTTTAGTAACGGCATCTCCCCATGTATATTTGTGGCTGAAAGCAACTTTCAAAACTGAAACAAGAAAGAAATAAACTGCAATAGGCTTATTTCCAAAAACATTGTTCAAATACAAAGCAAAATTATGGCTGTCATTTGAAACAAAATCTTCTTTTTGGTATGTAAGCGTGAATGTTTTTCCGCCGACCAATATGCAATTTCCTTTTATAATTTCGTAATTGTCAGCATTGATATAAGCAACAAGTCCATTATTTATGCCGCTTGCTGTAACATATGGAGTTGTTCCAGAACCGTCAGCAACATCGCGGGCTAATATATTTCCTGTGTTTTTTGCAGTGAAAAGAGAATTCAGCCTGAAAATTTTCCATTCATCTATATTTTCTGATAAAAATTTCGCGCTTCGCGCGTACCGCGCAGCGGCTAGCGAAGCGCGTACCGCGCATTCCAGATTTTGCATATATGATTCCATATATGCAAAATCTGGAATGTTGTCAGCTGTGGCAGGAAGAAGAATATACGAATCACTGACAATATCCGCTGTTCCCATATCAGAATAAGTCCAGCTTTTAAAAATATGTCGTATAACAGAAGCAATGAATTGCCCATTATATCTATTCAAATTCTTATTTCTTAAAATAATAATTGAAGAGCCTGCTCCGCCTCTTCCAAGAAAATCTTCTTCCTGATAAAAAGCATATCCGTCAACAGGACTGATTGTTATACATTGACCTTCATCTATATCATCAGCATCTTTAGGTTCTAGCATTGCCTGTACACCGTTGTTAAAACAGCCTGATGCTACAAATGGAGTTTCACCATCTTCATAATCATTTTGCTTTCTTGGTATTGGACGAGAAACAGAGAACAAATTCCCTATCTTAAATGATTTCCATCCGCTGGTGTCTATTTTATTCATCTGCTTCGCCTTTTATTTTAATGTCAACTTCGTTTCCGTTTTTTGTTATGGTGCTTGAGTAAAGAACCTTTGACAAAAGTTTTTCCCCGAAATCTTTCACGTCAATCCCCTGCTTGAACATCTCGTAGTCCATCAGAGTCTTTAAAAAATCTTCCTCGTAAATCTCAAACGGCTTTTCTGGCATTTGATAGCTCAAATGCTCGGCTGGCTTTATTATCTGCCTTGTGCCGTATTTGCAGTCGTTGCCGTCGTGAATCGCCTCAATCCAGTAATCTTCTATTTCCTGCCAGCGGTCTTTTATGTCCTGCCGTCCCTGGTTCTTTACTGTTTCAAGACCGTCGTCTTCAATGTAATAGCCGATTATGTTTTTGTCGCCCTGCGGAATTCCCGCTGTAAAAACAAAGACAGATGTTGTAACGCCCTCGTTGAATATGTTTTCAGGGAGCTTCACGATTTTTTCCAAAGTGCTGTGCTTCAAAAGTTTTGCGCCGTTGTCTTTTTCAAGTTTTTTGTCCGGCAGAATGAAAGCGCACTTTGTGCCGTTCGGAACGCTTTTCAGCACGTTCTCCACGATTTTTAGGCAGCCGTATTTCCGCTCAAAAGGCGGATTCATCAAAACTTTTGTTATATTTTTTGACTTTATCCATCTGCAAGCCTCGTCGCTTCTGCTGTCAAGCTGCTCAAGGTTTGTTTTTCCGTCCTTATGGATAAGCATATTCGCGCAGGCAAGCGCAAAAATCTCGCGGTCAAATTCGATTCCGAAAAGCTGAGCTTCTTTTATCTCAGTCGCTTTCGCTGTGTTCACGCCGCCGGATTCCTTTATCATATTGCACATAGCTTTTACAAGGAACGCGCCCGAACCGCAGGCGGCGTCAAGCACTCTGTCGTCTTTGTTCACCTCGATGAGCCTGTACATAAAGCTTGTTATGTGGTCTGGAGTAAAGACTTGTCCGCTTTCGCTTTTCTTTTTGTAGCGGTTGAATTCGTTGAAGAAAATTCCCATAACGTCTTCGCCGTTCCAATAGTCAGAGTTCACGCAGTCGGAAATTTCAGAAATCCATTCGATAAAATTGTCTATCGCCTCCTGATTTTCAGTGGAATTCATTCTGATTTCCGCATAGACATCGCCAAGAAGAGTAAGCTTTAAATTTTTCTTTACACTGTCATGCAGCGACTTTGAAATCTGGTTCAGAATCGACTGGTGCATAAGGTTAAAGTCCATTCCTTTGAAAAGCGTCGCGCCGTAGCGTTTTGCGACAAGGGCGCAGGCTGTGAAAATCATTCTGTGATAAAGATTCTTGATTCCAAACTGAATGTGAAGGCTGTCGTTTATCTTTTTTGTAAGATTGTAGATTTTCTGCTTGTCTATTTTATCTTCCTGAAAAAGTTTCAGATAATAAGACTTGTGCTCAACATTTTTTGAAATATTTTTTATTTCTTCCTTGTTCTTGAACACGCGGACTTCTTTTCCGTTGTAAAGGATTCCAACAACTTTTTTGTATTTTGTCAAAGCGATGTCGATATTCTTGAAAAGCTCATCAGCCCACTTCTGCTTCGAGATTTCTTCTGACTCAGGCTTTGTTTCAAGAACAATCGCAGGAATGTTCTTGTCATTCGGAAAATACCAGCCGTCGGGCTTGTCGATAATGCCCTTAAATCCAAGCTGGTTGAATGTTGTTATCTGCCCTGTTCCCTGCTTTACATTTTGCTCGTTGTCATCAAATCCAAGCTTAGATTTTGCCTCGTCCCGGACTTGGTCTTCTGTTCTGTAATCTGACATAATATCTAAATTATAGTTAAAAAAATATGAATATTCCACTTCAACAAAAACCAAAACTTCCGCGAGTGGAATTTTATCCTACCTCAGCGTGACGTAAGTTTTTCCAAAGCCGCCGTCCTCCGGGTGTGCAAAGCTGAAGTCCTGGACGGTCGGGCAGTTTGAAAGGTAATCCTGGACGGTCTGGCGCAAAATTCCGTTGCCGTTTCCGTGGATTATGCTGAAGTTTTTCAGGTTGTTCAAAGTGCAAAGATCAATCTGGCGCTCAAGCGCTTTTATCGCTTCCTCGGCGCGGAGTCCAAGCAGGCGCAGTTCGTAGACCGGGCGGTTTTCCTTGCTGCCGGAAGCAAGATCCACCGTGTATGATGGGGTTCGGACTTTCGGCGAAGACGTGAGCGTCAAATCTTTTTGCTTCATCGTCATTTTTATCGAGCCAAACTGAACTTCCCAAAGTCCTTTTCCGCGGCTTTTGGTGATTGTTCCCTGCTGTCTGCTTTTTCCGGCAAGAATATTTGCGCCAACGGCAAACTGCGGAATTTCAAGAGTAACTTCTTTTATCTTTTTAGATTTTTCTTCCTGAGGAATTGCCATACTTGTGGCAGATTTCAGCGCGTCGGCAAGTTTTGTCTTCTTTTTTTTGTTCTTGTGGCTTACGCGATTTTTTTCTTTTTTTAGAAGTTCCTCTGTTTTTTCCTCAAGAATTTCCTCTTCCTTTAAAAGAGCCTCTTCATTTTCCGCGACTTTTTCTGTTATGTCCTTGATGAACGCCTTTACAGAAAGTGTTTTTTCGCGGTTCAGCTCGCCTTCTTTTACAATGCGCACAAGATTTTCGAGTTTTTTGCGGCTTTCCTCAAGAAAAATCTGGCTTTCACGCTGGATTCCCTGTTTCAGTTCAAATTCTTTTTTCTCAAGCTCAAGTTTTTTCTGTTCCTGCAGAAACATTTTTTCTTCAAATTCGGACTCTTTTTCTTCAAGTTCAGAACGGAGCAAATCCAGTTCCGCGTGTTTTTGCGTAAGACCTTTTATAAGGCTTGAAACATCAGCTTTTTCGTTCAGAATATATTCGCGCGCATTTTTTACAATCTCAGCAGGAAGCCCAGAGCGTTTTGCAATATCAAGAGCGTGGCTTTCACCCGGAATTCCCATCAACAGCCTATAGGTCGGGCTCAATGTTTCTGTATTGAACTCAACGCTGGCATTTATGCACTCAGGATGTGTGTAACCGTAATTTTTTATCACTCCCTGATGAGTCGTTATCAGGACAAACGCTTTTTTTTCAATGAGCCTATCCAGAACTGCCATGGAAATTGCCGCGCCTTCCTGCGGATCGGTTCCGCTTCCAAGTTCGTCCAACAGAACAAGCGAATTTTCGTTCACATTGCGGACGGCTTTTGCAATATTTTTCATGTGCCCGCTGAAAGTTGAAAGGCTTTCATCCATGCTCTGCTCGTCGCCAATATCTGCAAAAACATTTGAAAAAACAGGAAGAACCGTGCCTTCTTCCGCCGGAACTGGAAATCCGCTCTGATTTAAAAGCGCAAAAAGCGCGATTGTTTTTAGCGTAACAGTTTTTCCGCCTGTATTCGGTCCGGTGATGATAAGAATTCTTTTTCCCGGCAAAAATCTTACATCAATTGGAATTGCTTTTTCCCCAAGAAGAGGATGACGCGCCTTCAGAATGCAGAGCGACTCAGACTGCGATGAGGAATTTTTTGCAAAAACACAAGAATTCTGTTTTCCCCAGAGCGCCGCCGCATGCGCAATATCCAGCTTTTCCATAATTTTCAGCGCGTTTTTTAAATCTTCCGCAAACGGACTGATTTTTGCCGCAAGTTCCACCAGAATTTTCCTGATTTCCGCCTGAAGCTCGAATTCCGCCTCGATAAGCTCGTTTGAAGCAATTACCGCCTCGTCCGGCTCAATGTAAACGGTAAGTCCAGTCTGGCTGACCTCGTGGATAATTCCCGGAACGCTGTTTCTTCTGTTCGATTTTACGGCAAGAACCTGCCGGCCGCCGCGAAGAACCGGAACATTTGACTCAAGGACATCGGAATATTTTGAGTTTGAAGTGAACAAATGCATTACGCCTTTTATTTTTGCGTTCAAGTTTGAGATTTTTGAGCGGATTTCACGCAGAGCCGGCAAATCGCGCATTTCTCCGTCATTTGTAATCACCCTGAAAATTTCTTCGCGCACAAAACTGATTTCTGGAATTTCACCAACGCATTCAGCAAGATTTTTTAAACCAAGTTCCTTTTGCGCAGAACAAATTGCCTGACGCAATTTTTCAACGCAGTTACAGAAAGTTCCCAAATCGTAAAAAGATGCGAGCGGAACAGAAATTCCCTGGATTTTCAGGGATTTTATAATATTGAACACAGGATTCCAGCCGCTTAGCGCAGGCGCGCGGGTCGTGCAAAGATATTTCAGCCATTCGCGGCTTATTTCCTTTGATTTTTCAATTTCTTCCGCGTCAGCAAGCGGTTCCAGACGCGCCATAATAAACCGGGATTCTTCCGCAACGCAAAAACCGGAAATTGTCTCTCGGATTCTGTAATAATCAAGTTCAGTTAAAGTTTTTTTGTCCATTTTGAATTTTGTAAAAATCAGTCCACCCAGGAACCGTCTTTTATCTGGTCTCGAATTCTTTTCCAGCTTTCGTAACGCTTTTCAGAGATTTTGCCTTCTTCAACGGCCTGTTTTATTGCGCATCCCGGCTCGCTTGTGTGCGTGCAGTCCAGCCCGAATTTGCATTTTCCCACAAACGGCTTGAATTCCCTGAAATACAGATGCAAGTCGTTTGCCTCGATTCCGTGCAGCATAAAACGCCGGATTCCTGGAGTATCTATAATCGAAGCGACTTCCCCATGAATTCCGCCAGTATACGCGGTGTTCAACGTAAGCCGGTTCAAAGTGCCTTTTGTTGTTGTGTGGTTTCCCCTGCCATATTTTTTTGAAAGGCTTCCGGTTTTTAAAACGCAAGTGTCATCCAGAACATTTACAAGGCTCGATTTTCCAACACCAGACTGCCCCACAAATGCGCTTAGCTTTCCGCGGATAAGCTCCGTAAATTCCGTGATTCCTTCGCCGGTTTTTGCAGAAATGCGCATTACCTTGTAGCCAAGCTCTTCCCAGATTTTAAGCTGCTCTTCAACATCAGGATTGTTTTCTATTAAATCGTATTTATTGCAGACAATAACAGGATTCAGTCCAAGCATTTCCGCCTGACAAAGCTCGCGGTCAATAAAACGTGGTCTGAATGGCGGTTCATCAGGTGTTGTAACAAGAATCATATAATCAACATTTGCCGCCATCAGCTGCGGACAGCGACCTTTTACGTTCCAGCGCACAAATTCATTTTTTCTTGGAACAAGCGAAATTATCTGCCCTTTTTCTGAATCAATCTCATCCGGCTCAATCTGGACAACATCGCCCGGCGCAAGCGGATTATAATATTGCGTGTCCGACTTTAAGACTTTTCCCTTAATCGCGCACGACCGGACAACTCCGTCGTCACATTCAACTTCAAAAATATTATTAGTTCCCGCAAGAACAGTACCATTCATATTTTTATTATGAATGAGAATCCGCGGTTTTTCAAGGGTTCGTTTATGACGTTATAAAAAAAATAAACTTGACAGCACATAAATTTTATATTAAATTCAGTTTTAGAAGGTCTCCATTAACCTGCGGTTTTAATCCGTAAAGAGATGAACTTTAAGGAAGGTCGCTCATTTTATGAACGACCTTATTTTTTTTCAGAGAGTTTTATGTTTATTCTAAAAGACAAGCTTACTTTTATAAATATTAATCAGGCGTATTTAAAGTATCTGCATGATAATTGCGCCGAAGTCTATTATAAACCTATAAATTATGATAACAAACCTTATCTGGGAATATTAATAAATAACAACAAGTGCCAATATGTGATTCCTTTGTCTTCTGCAAAGAAAAAACATACTTTATGGAGTATTCGTTTTGTCTAAAGATTTTAGATTCAATTATAAAAAAAGCAAACAAACTTTACGACAAGCAAATTGAAACCAGTAAAGTTGTAAAATTCTGCTGTGATTTTAAATTACTTGAAAAAAAATGTATTGAATATGAAATGAGTAATATGTGCTAGTTCTGTTTTTGCCGTACAAAAAACCCTTGCAAAAAGCTGAAATCTTATACAAATCGCGGGGGCGCGGTGGATTTTCGCATTTTTAAGGAGGAACTTAGCCCCGATTGCCACGGAAAGACCGGAATGGAGCGGCGCGGAATGAGGACTTGCAGTAAAAGCGGGTCGCGCACTGGTGGAATTTGCTCCTTTTTTATATTAAAATCTTCTATAAAATTGAACAAAAACTTTCAGAAAAAATTGCGCGGAGTTTTTATGGTTACACTGAACGATTATCTTTACAACGGCGACACGGTTCTTAAGATCTTGAAAAAATATTCAAACGATTTAAGGATTTCTTCAATGCAGAGCAAAAATCCGATTGACATGGTTCATTGCAATTTTTTGATTCAGCTTACGGAACTTCTGGAGCACAATGACTTTCTTACGGCGCAGTCGCAGCAGCTTAGGGAATTCTACAAATTTATGGCGGAAAAATACCCGGAGCTGGCGTTCACGTTCAAGGGAAGAATCAAGAGCCTTATCCGCGCGGAAGAAAAATTCAACGGAAAAATTGTTTCTTTTATTTACGAATATTTTATTGCGCACGGAACTTTTCCTTCCGTTCCAGAAATAAAGACAAAACTTGAACGGTTCCGCGACCTTATTGCCTACCGGATTGTAATCAGTATGCCGCGCTGCCACCTTAAAAACGAGGACGAGCGCGAGGATGTTGAGCTGAAATATCTTTACGAAATCGCGAACATTTTGCCTTCTTTTTTGGAGGAACGCGGGTTCAGCGCAGAAGTGCTTCAGAAAAAAATGCAGGTTTCTTCACCGCTTTTGGGCGAGGATGTGCGCCCTTATTACAAGGATTATATTGCAAACAAAAGTCCTTACGGTTACCGTTCTCTGCACATAACTTTTTACGACAACACGGCACGTTCTTATATTGAAGTTCAGCTGCGCACAAAAGAAATGGATGATTTTGCGGAAATCGGGCCGGCAAACCATTCGGGCTATGAGCACCGGCAGGAAACGGAGCGCGCGCGGCGAGATGCAATTCCCCAGGGAAAATGCGTTTATTTTGACGAGGCTTACGAGCGCGGAATAAAACTCCAGAACCTTGACCTTTCAAAAATCGATGTGAATATGTTTTCCGCGGTGAACAACACGCTGATAAACGACTGCTGCGGACTTTTCCGTGGCCGCCTGATTTTGCCGTACGAGCATCTTTCAAGGTTCCAGAACGACATTATTGATTAGATTTTTTTAGATTTTTGGGGAAAGGTCTTTCCCTACGTTCGCAATAAAACACAACCTCCCAACCTGCAAGGCACGCCTTTTGGTTGTGCGGTCGTATTTCATTGCGCCCTACCCTTTCTCCTAGGGGCTTCCGCCCCTAAAACCCCGAATTTATTTTTCAGCTAAAATCAAAGCCCAACCATCTGGAATAAATTGAAAATCCACCGAGAGCGATTTTTTCAGATTTTCATAAAATTCAATGTTTTCAAAAACTGAAAATTTTCAAGATTTATTTTTCAGCCCAAAGTCCATGCAAATTGCAGTAAGCATAAGCGTTCAGAACTTCATCTGAATCGTTCAACGCAAAAACCGCTTTTGGCTCATCGCCAGGATTCAGCATCTTGAACTGATTTGCATTTTTTGTCTCAAGCAAAATCCATTCAATATAATGTTTTTCTTCCATCGGATGAAGAACCGAACCGACTTTTACTTCCACAGAATTTCCATTTTTTGAGACAACAGGCACGTGCTTTTCAACAGCAGCGTCAGTCGTATTCGCCTTTAGCTCAACCATCGCCTCGCCGCAGCACATCGTGCCGCACGCAGAAGCCTTTAAAACATCAACAACTTTTCCACATTTTTTGCATTTCAAGAATTTCATAGCTTTTCCTCTTATTCTGAAGGAAATTGAATGAGCGCGAAGGAAAAAGGCAAGTTTGGCGTCCTTGAAGTGCTTTTTGCCGAATGGCATAAAAGAATTAT
>CAVBXG010000036.1:0-23882 GCA_963599585.1 bacterium | reverse complement strand
AAACCTTGAAATAAAGGGCTTCTTGGGTTATCTTTGTAACGGAAAGCCTTCCGACCATTTTACAGAATACATTGACCAACGCGTGGAAAGGCTAAAACTTAACGAGATTTTCAGGAGCGACTATATGATGGATGCACTGCCACTTCACGACGCAAGGCGAGCCGGCTTAAAGGAAGGAATTGCCCTTGGCGAAAAACGTGGACTTTTTGCCGGGGAACGGAAGAAATCTGTTGAGACTGCAAAAAATCTTTTGAAGATGAATCTTGGTACAGTCGAGCAAATTGCAACTGCAACGCAGCTTCCTGTTGATGAAGTCCTTAAAATCAAGCGGGAAATGGAATAAAAACTGTCTAATCTGTGTCTTATGCATGATGTAGTTATATTAAAATTAGTTACCCCTTGCTAACCTTTTATTGTGATAAAAAATAGTTAGTGGTAATATTCTTTAGGAAATTTTAAGGAAATTCTTTGCCGTTTTGGCGGCAGTTTGGGGGATTAAATGATCTACACTGCAGAAGTAGAACACATGTGTCCTTTGGCAAAAGGCGCATATCATGGACCGGCTCCTATTCCGGAAGAAGGAAAATGGGTTCAGGTTAAGGAAATTAAGGATGTTTCTGGTTTTACACATGGTGTTGGCTGGTGCGCTCCACAGCAGGGAGCTTGCAAACTTTCTTTGAATATCAAAGATGGTATTATCGAAGAAGCTTTGGTTGAAACAATTGGCTGTTCTGGTATGACTCACTCAGCTGCTATGGCTTCTGAAATTCTTATCGGAAAAACATTGCTTGAAGCTTTGAACACTGACCTTGTTTGCGATGCTATCAACACAGCTATGCGTGAACTCTTCATGCAGATTGTTTACGGTCGTTCTCAGTCTGCTTATTCTAAGAACGGTCTTAAAGTTGGTGCTTCTTTGGAAGACCTCGGAAAGAATCTCCGCTCTCAGGTTGGAACTATGTTTGCAACACGCAAGACTGGTCCTCGCTACCTTGAGATGACTGAAGGTTATGTTGAGACTATGGCTGTTGACAAGGACAACCAGGTTATTGGTTACAACTGCATTAACTTTGGTAAATTGATGGATGCTCTTAAAGCTGGAAAACCTGCTAACGAAGCTATTGAAGGTGCACGCACTCATTACGGTCGTGTTACAGAAGATCAGGGCATGGTTAAGCTCATTGACCCTCGCAAGAACTAAGTGTAGGAACGGAGGAATATAGAATATGTCATTGTTTGAAGATTTTGAAGGCCGTATCCCACAGGTAAACAAGGCTCTTAAAGAATATGGTTTTTCTGAAGGCGAAAAAGGACTTCAGGAAGCTCGTGACCTTTGCAAGGCTCGCGGTTTTGACCCTTATGAAATTTGTCAGTCTACACAGCAGATTTGTTTTGAGGATGCTAAGTGGGCTTATGTTTTGGGTTCTGCAATTGCAATCAAGGAAGCTGAAAAAACTGGCGACAAGACTGGTTCTACAGCTGCCGCAAATATCGGTAAGGGACTTCAGGCTTTCTGTCTGCCAGGTTCTGTAGCAGATGACCGCAAAGTTGGTCTCGGACATGGAAATCTTGGTGCCCGCCTTCTTTCTGAAGAAACTCAGTGTTTCGCTTTCTTGGCAGGACACGAGTCCTTTGCTGCTGCTGAAGGTGCTATTAAGATTGCTGCCAATGCAAACAAAGTCCGCAAGAACAAGCTCCGCGTAATTTTGAACGGTCTTGGAAAAGACGCTGCGCAGATTATCAGCCGCATTAATGGTTTTACTTATGTTCAGACACAGTTTGACTATTTCAACGGTGAAGGTACAGACAAGGCTCTTAAAGTTGTAAAGGAAATTCCTTATGGAAACAATCCGGAACGTCTTATCGTAAAGTGCTATGGTGCAGACGATGTTCGCGAAGGTGTTGCAATCATGTGGCACGAGGATGTTGATGTTTCTATCACAGGAAACTCTACAAACCCGACTCGTTTCCAGCATCCGGTTGCAGGTACTTACAAGAAGGAACGCTTGCTCGCAGGCAAAAAATACTTCTCTGTAGCGAGTGGTGGCGGAACAGGACGCACTTTGCATCCTGATAACATGGCTGCAGGTCCTGCTTCTTACGGATTTACAGATACTTTGGGTCGCATGCACTCAGACGCTCAGTTTGCAGGTTCTTCTTCAGTTCCTGCCCACGTTGAGATGATGGGCTTCATGGGAATGGGCAACAATCCAATGGTCGGCTGCACAGTAGCATGTGCTGTAGCAGTTGCTGGAAGTTTCTAGTTTTTAGGAATAACTGCAATTAGAATGGACTTGTTGCAGCCGGCAAGTTTCCACGTTTTTCCGCTTGCGGAAAATGCGAGCATTGCGAGCAAGTGGAAAGTTGAGTTTCATCTGGAGTGAAAACGACAGATGAATACCTGCACAGTAGCTTGCGCAGTAGCAGTTGCGGGTTCATTCTAATCTAAAAAAATGGTGGTTGAGTGTGTCGAAACCACCATTTTTTTTATTGGCTTGACGACAGGCGCTACCTTTGATATATTAAAAATGTTGGTGAGCTTCTACCATATTTATGAAGCCCTAAAAAAGCGGTGAATCTCTACCAGTAAGTGAGATGTCAAAAAAGCGGCGAGTTTCTGCCATTAAATGAAAACCAAAAAACGCAAGTTTTTATAAAGGAGTCGGAAATGGCTCCTTTTATTTTTTTCAGAGATAATATGAAGTTTTTTCACATAGAAGAGAATTTTATAAGTTATTTACGGCAGTTTGATACAAAGGTCTCCGAAAATAAAAAGCAAACACGCCCTTATGTCGGGATTGTACTTGAAATCAATTCTATAAAATCTTATGCACCGTTTTCGTCTCCAAAGCCGAAGCATAAGAAAATGAAGAACGCTAAAGATTTTCGTAAAATAAATAATGATATGTATGGAGCAATTAATTTCAACAATATGATTCCTGTTTTAGATTCTGCATTGATTGAAATTGATATTGCCAATATAACTGATGTGAAATATCGCCGTTTGCTTCAAAATCAGTATAACTCAATAAAATCTGATGAGAAGGGGATATTGAAAACTGCTGAAAATCTGCGAAAAATTATTTTTGCTGAAGAAAAAAATCTTTCTGAGCATGACAAAATCATAAAGCAAAGATGCTGTAATTTGGTTCTTCTTGAAGAAAAATATGTCGGCTGGAAATAAGGTTGCAATTGCGGCAAGGATAGTAGCCCTGGCGAAAGCCGGAAGGGCGGATAGCCTGGTTTTTGGCAGTTTGCTGAAGGCAAACGGACAAAAAGCCGCCCAAGTTCTTATGGAAAAAATCAAAGAATTGCAATATACTGAAAGAACAGAATTTAAATTTTGTCTATATTTTTGACGGGGGGGGGCGAGAGCCCTTTTCGTGAATGAAAAAGAATTTTAAGTTTTTTGTTTGCTTGGTTTTGTTTTTGGGGGCTTTATTTGGTTCTTGCAAAAATGGAAGTGGTTCGGACGGTGGAAACTCTGAGTTTCCTGAAAATCTTGCTGAATACGTTGGGAATGAAAATTATAAAAGTCCAAAAAATGTTGAAGTCAGTGCAGAAGCGGCAGAAAATCAGTCTGAAAGTTTGGAAGATAACTGGTGGCGCGGAACTTCGTTCTATCATATTTGGGTAAAAAGTTTTGCAGATTCTGATGGCGACGGTTGTGGTGATTTTAAGGGGATTGAAAGCAAGCTCGACTACATTCAAAATGATTTGGGCTGTTCTGGAATCTGGCTTTCACCGATTTTTGAGTGCGATTATAAATCAAAATCTAAAAGTGGGAATATGCACGGCTATGATGTGAAAGATTACTACGCCGTGAACAGTTATTTTGGCACGGAAGAAGATTTGGTCAGCCTTATAAACGCTTGCCACGAAAAAAATATAAAAATCATCTTTGACTTTGTTCCGAATCACACGGGAAAAGGAAATCAGTGGTTTACAGATTCCTGCAGCGGCAAAAACGGCAAAAAAGACTGGTATTTGTGGAGCAACGAAAAACTTTACTGGAATCCGGGAATGGGAAGCACGGACACTTGGCATAAAAATCCGGGCGGCAATGACTATTATTATGCGGCATTTTGGGAAGGTCAGCCCGATTTGAACTTTAGGAATTACGAAGTTCGCGAAGAGATGAAAAATGTTGTGCGCTATTGGTTGAACAAAGGTTTTGACGGATTAAGGATTGATGCTGTCCGATATTTGATAGAAACAGAAAATTCAAAGTATGACACAGATGAAACACACGGATGGTTTTCTGAACTTAGAAAAGATGTTATTGATGAATATAAAACTATTTCGCCAAAGTTCATGGTTTGCGAGGCTTGGATTACAGGAGACAGAACTAGACTCGAAAAATATTTCGGCACGGATGAAAATCCTGAATTCAATATGGTTTTTGATTTTGACCAAGGTTATGGAACTGTAAACAGTATCGGAGAGGGAAAAGCAAGTTACCTTTCTTCTTCATTAAAGAAAAATCCGGCGGGAACAAAATCTTACGGAACATTTCTTGGAAACCACGACAACTATATTGACCGGCTTGGGTCTTTTTATGGTGGATATGAAGCCAGCATAAAGGCGGCGACCGCAATGTCTCTTTTGCGCCCGGCAGTTCCTTTTATCTATTATGGGCAGGAAATCGGGATGAAAGACAATTCTTCTTATGGAAATGGCGACATCCGGCACAGAACGGACATTGACTGGGCAGAAGTTGAAACGCAAAAAGAAAATCCAAGTTCAATTTTGAACTTTAACAAGGCGATTTTATCTTTGAGGAAAGCGTATCCGAATCTTTTTGCAAATGGTGATGTTGAATTTTTGAAAAGCCACAATGTTGACGCAAATGAAAATCCTTTGAACACTGTTGCCGCTTACACAATTTCTGATGGAGAAGATACTTTGCTCTGCGTGCAGAGTTTGATAAATTATGGAGATTATCCATTCTGGTTTGAAAAGTCTTCGCTTGTTGATGTTTCAAAGTATTCAGTTTTGGTTGGAATTAATGACGCAAAAAATCTTTCAATTGAAGAAGGCCTTTTGAAAATCGATTCCATTGCGCCTTACGAAACGCGTGTTTATTACCTTGGAGACGATTCTAAAGAAATGCTCTTTGCTGATAACCGCCTTTTTCTGCGCGGAACTATGAATAATTTTGGCTACAATGAAATGTCGTACGATTCAAAAAATAAAACTTTTGCGGTTTCTGTTGAGCTTGCGCCAAAAGCATATCAGTTCAAGTTTGACAAATACTGCGACTGGGGTTTGTCTTACGGAAGCGGTGAAGAAAATGAAAACGGAAAAACAATTTCTTTAGGCGAAACAGTACAGACTTTTGACACGGCTGGGAAAAATACAAATTTTTCAGTAACAATTCCGACTGCTGGAACTTATTTGTTCACGTTTTATGAAAAAGATAATTCTTTTAGGGTAGAACTTAAGCGATAAAAAACAAAATTTTCCCCTTTACTTAGCTTAAAAAACATGTTATAAAGAAAAAAGAAATTGTGCTTGACAAATAAAGAAGGGAGAAACACAATCTTGTCAGAACAGAACAGAACAGAACAGAACAGTAGATAATTCTCTATTAAATACATTTTATTCAGTTATTAAAAGACCGTTGTGTCCAAACGTAAAAAATTACGCTTAGGACCGGCGGTCTTTTTTTATTTAACAATTTTTTAGGAGAAAGTAATAAAAACTTTGCCAAAAATAGTTTTAAAAGGAGAAAGCTATGAAAAAATCTTTAAAAGCCGTTTTGTTCACAATGGCATCGGTTTTTGCGCTTGCGTTATTTAGCTGCAAGTCAGAAACAAACACAGAGTATGTTGAAGTGGAAAAAAAGCCGGATTCAACTCCGCCTCAGAAAGTTATTGTCGGGGAGAATGCTGCAAAGGCAGGAAACGGTTTTGTTCTTCTAAGCTGGAAAAATCCCGCTGATGAAGATTTTTATGGAACAAAAATTACATTCACACCGGCAGAAAAAGGTGTTGCGCAGCCGCTTGTTATTATTGGCGAAAAATCAAAAGACTCTTCTGTTCTTATAAGTGGTCTTCAGAATGGAACTGAATACACATTCAGTCTTTTTGCACTGGACAAAACTCAAAATGAGGCGCAAAAAGTTGAACTTAAAGCTGAACCTGTTGACTCATCCGACAAAATCCCTCCGAAGAATGTTACCGAGTTACAGTCTGTTGCAATGCCTGAAAGGGTGAGGCTTAGCTGGAACGATCCGGCGGATGAAGACCTGTTTGGAATTGAAATTACCTGCAAAAAGTCGTCTGAAATAACACGTTCCGTTACAAAGATGGAAGAAAAAAGTGTGTTTGTGGCACCGGGTTTGCGGTATATAGAGATTCCTAATCTTGCAAATGGCACAGAATACATGTTCACCGTAAAAACAATGGACATAAGCGGTAACAAAAGTGAAGGCGTTACTGTAAAAGCCACGCCACTTGCGGTAGATTCAAAAGAGACGATGAAGATTGACTTGAGTGTTCCGCCTGAAAAGAGCAACACGACTGTTACAGTAACTGCGAATATTACAACAGCGGCGCAAAGCGTGAATAAAGTTGTGTA
Source organism: bacterium (assembly GCA_963599585.1). GTDB lineage: Bacteria > Spirochaetota > Spirochaetia > Treponematales > Treponemataceae > Treponema_D. The sequence continues at coordinate 17,300 of CAVBXG010000036.1, read as the reverse complement.
CAAAAAAAACGGAAGCGAGGTTGCCTCAAAACTTCTTGCTGATGGTTCCGCAACAGCTGCCGTAAAGGACAGCGTTGACAATAAAAAATGGACTTTTGAAATAAGATCCGAAGACGAAACTGCGAACGGAACTTATACCGTTGCCGCAATCGACAGCGACGGCCGCGAAGAGACGGCACAAATTGCAATATCGAACTTTGATTTTACTCCGCCAAAGGTTGTGTCGGAATTAAACGCCGAAGTTTCAGCGGAAAAAACTTCTGTTACGTTGACTTGGAAAGACCCGAGCGATGAGGACTTTGACCATTTGGAAATCTATTTTGTTTCAAACGATGGAACATCAGATTCTGAAAAGTCGAAAACCGTAACAGTTGCAAAAGGTGTTCAGACCAAAGTTTTTGATGGAATTGAGCCAAGCAAGGCTTATTACAAGTATTTTATTGTTACAGTTGATACGCTTGGAAATAAAAGCATTGAACAAACTAAAAATGTAGGAATTACTGCCGTTATAAAAATTCCGGAAGGATTTAAGGAAATTCCTTCTTTTTATATGAGCGACCATGAAGTAACTAGAGCAGAATATAAAGATGTAATAGGAATCCTTCCGACTAATATGCCGTCTGCCGATGGGAACGCAGACAATAACCCTGTATGCTATGTAAATTGGTTTGAGGCAATCATTTATTGCAATAAACTTTCTAAAAAAGAAGGTCTTACTCCTTGTTACAAAATAAACGGTTCAGATAATCCTGATGATTGGGGGGATATTCCTATTAATACTAATAATACTTGGAATGATGTAAACTATAATGACAAAGCGAGTGGATACCGCCTGCCAACCGAAGCAGAATGGGAATGGGCTGCCCGTGCTGGTAAATATGATACTTATTCAGGAAGCAATGATTATAAGGATGTTGCTTGGAATTCACGAAATTCAAATAGTTTAACTAGAGAAATAAAAACAAAAAAAATGAATGCGTATGAACTTTACGATATGAGTGGTAATGTCAGCGAGTTGTGTTGGGACTGGTATACAACTGAAATATCTGCTACTGCACCTATTACAGGTGAATCAAAAAAATATGCAGGGCGTTGTCGTCGTGGTGGAGATGTTGGTAGAGTTGAAGTTTATTGCGAAATTGCTAAGCGTGATTTTTGTAGTGTTGTATATAATGATAACTTTACAGGCTTCCGCGTAGTCTGCAACGCAAGATAAAAAATATTATTTTAGCCGGGCGGTAATTTTTTGTTATCGCCCGTTTTTTTTAGACATTGCCGAACTTCCGTTATTTCTTATAATATAAGACTATGAAAAGCATTTTGATAAAAGATACCACGCGAGAGGAACGTGAAAGAATTGTCCAGGAGTCTTTGGGGGACGGCTGGGATGTTGGCTGTGGAACTGGTTCAGCAGGAATTGACTACGCTCTTTATATCGAAGGAAAAGTTGAGCTTAAGGACTTGAACATGGCGGCAAACTGCGGTTTTGAGGTGGCTCACCCGGCGGAACAAAGGGCTCCGTGCACCGGCGAAGGTTTTGCAGACTAAAAACTTTAACTATATATGAAAATACGCACAGCGAATCTTTTTGACATTGATTCAATCATGGATATTGAAAACAGCTCGTTTATTCCGCAGGTCCGGGAAGAAAGGCAGGTTTTTCTGCAAAGGCTAAAAGTTTTTCCGCAAGGATTTATTCTTTTGGTTGGCGATTCTGGTTCTGTCGAAAAAGACAATAATGTCTGCGGATATTTTTGCACGGAGCTTTGGAAAAAAATGCCGGAGTCGGCGGATTTTTTTTCTGTTGGGCATGATATTTCTTTGGCGCATTGCCAGGATGGCTCGGTTTTGTACATTTCTTCATTTGCGCTTTTGCCAAACTTGCGTGGCGGCGGTCTTGGCGGAAAGTTTTTCCGTTCAGCGCTTAATTATATAGAAGAATCTGTGCCAAAACTGAAAGAAGAAGTGCTTCTGGTAAACGAAAACTGGCCTGGCGCACGTCATATCTACAAAAAAAACGGATTTTCAGAATGTTTTTCAATAAAAGATGCATTCAGAAACGAATCTTCTGAGCCTCAAACCGGAATTGTGATGAAAAGAACGCTAAAAGACGCAAATTCCAAAGATTTACATTCTTCTTTTCTTTCTTATGATTGTTAAATTATTTTCAAAGTGGTAAATTGTACAAAACGATTTTTTACGAGGCTATAAAATGGCAAAAGACAAAGTTATATTGGCTTACTCTGGTGGACTTGATACAACTGTTATCATTCCTTGGCTTAAAGAAAATTATGACTATGATGTAATTGCTGTCTGCATTGATGTTGGACAGGGCGATGACTGGGAAGCGATTAAAAACCGTGCGTTAAAAACCGGTGCTTCTGCCTGCTATGTTGTTGATGCAAAGCAGGAATATATTGAAGAATACGTTTGGACTGCCTTGAAGGCAAATGCTGTTTACGAAGATGAATATCTTTTGGGAACTTCAACAGCCCGTCCTCTTATCGGAAAAATTCTTGTTGAATATGCGCGCCAGGAAAAAGCTGTTGCAATTTGTCACGGTGCAACAGGAAAAGGAAATGACCAGGTTCGCTTTGAGCTTGCAATCAAGGCTTTTGCTCCAGACATCAAGGTCATTGCCGCATGGCGTGATGACAAATGGAACATGGACAGCCGCGAGGCAGAAATCAAATTCCTTGAAGACCGCGGACTTGAAGTTCCAATGAAGAAAGACCAGTCTTATTCGCGCGATGAGAATATATGGCATCTTTCACACGAAGGTCTTGAGCTTGAAAAAACAGAAAATGAGCCGAACTACAAGCACATGCTTAAAAATACAACAGTTCCTGAAGAAGCTTCAAACGATGGCGAATATGTTACAATCGATTTCGAAAAGGGAATTCCAGTTGGCTTGAACGGTAAAAAGATGAATGCGGTGGATCTTTTGAATGAGCTTAACGTAATCGGCGGAAGAAACGGTGTTGGTCTTGTTGACATCTGTGAAAACCGTTGCGTTGGAATGAAGAGCCGCGGTGTATATGAGACTCCTGGTGGAGCAATTCTTTATTTTGCGCACAGAATGATGGATCACATCTGTCTTGACCGCGATACTTATCACTTTAAGCAGCACGTTTCCCTTAAAATGGCAGAGCTTATTTATGACGGAAAATGGTTCACAACTCTTATGGATTCTTGCATTGCCTTTATGGACAAGGCTGAAGAAACTGTAACCGGCTGGGCTAAAGTTAAAGTTGTAAAGGGTGCAGTCCGCGGTGCTGGCTCTGGCTCAAAATACAGCTTGTACAACGAGTCAATCGCTTCTTTCACAACTGGTGAGCTTTATAACCACAAAGATGCTCAGGGCTTTATCACTCTGTTCGGACTACCACTGAAAGTCCGTGCTATGATGGAGCAATCGGTAGGTGAAGGCCAGGCGATAAAAGAGAGCAAGAGTTTTAAAAAACGCCCGACAGAATAGTATATAAAATCGACATCCTGTCGGTTTTGTAACACAAGAAAATCTTTAAGATTTTCTTGTGTTTGAGGCATGGCGTGCCACCATGGCACATCATGCCCATCGAGTTTAGACGAGTGGAAAAGCACCCGTCCTCTTATTTTTGAACCAATAATTTTTATCAACAGGAATCCTATGACAATCAACGCACAGCAGCTTTATTTTATTCTTGACAATACTCCAGCGGAGCAGAATATTATGCTGGTAGGAAAACATGGAATCGGGAAAAGCCGGATTCTGGAGGAATATTATTCCAGAAAAAACTGTAAGGTTGTGACGTTGTTTCTTGGCCAGATGAGCGATCCTGGCGACCTTATAGGACTTCCTGAAAAAAATGAGAAAACCGGCAAGACAGATTTTATGTTGCCGTATTGGTTTCCCCTTGATGAAAAACCGATTGTTCTATTTCTGGATGAGCTGAACCGCGCGCGTCCGGAAGTGCTTCAGACAATTATGGATCTTGCGTTGAACCGAAAGCTTGCCGGAAAAACGCTTCCAAAAGGCAGCCGGATTATAAGCGCAGTCAATAACGGCGGTGAATATCAGCTTACAGATTTGGATCCTGCGCTTGTCTCACGCTTTAATATTTATGAATTTGCCCCGACTGTGGCAGACTGGCTAAAATGGGCGGAAAGCGTAGGAATTGATGGAAGAATCTGCTCTTTCATAAAAGAAAACCCGGAATATCTTGACAGCAACGACCAGAATGTTGAGGTTCAGAACCTTGAACGCACGCCGGACCGCCGAAGCTGGGAACGCGTTTCTTCTGTAATAAAAGATTTTCCTGAACTTACCGACTTGCACAAAGTTCTTGTCTCTGGGATTATCGGGAACAAGGCAACCTCGCTTTTTTTCCGTTTTGTAAATGAGAATGTAATTCCTTCCGCAAATGAAATTCTTTGCGGCGACTTTAAGCTTGCTGAACCTAAGCTTGAAAAACTTAATGTTCCGCTTCTTTCGCAGGTTTCTTCCTCTCTGTTTGATTTTATTGAGGCGGAATCTTCTGAAATCGAAAATTCCCCGGAAAAAACATCTGTTGTTTCTGGAAACCTTATAAATTATTTTGAATATCTTGAAAAAACTTCAAAGGAATCTGTCTCATATTTTGCAAGTCTGTGGTCGGCAAGTGAATATCCGCGGACTTTGGCGTTTATCGGCGCGCATTGCATTGATTTGTACAAAAAACTTGTATCCTCGTTTGAAAAATAGCAGATGAAAATAGAAAACCGCCTGAAAAATATTGTGAACGAATGGTTTTATTCAGAGCCTCTTTTGTTCCTTGCCGCCTGTTCGCATCAGATTCTTGAGAACTCGCAGATGAATGTTCCCATGCGTTCCGGTCGCCTTAGGATAGAATTCAATCCCGGGCTTTTGGAAAATTGCTCTGACAATGAACTTTCTGAATATCTTAAGATAGAAGTTTACCGCATTCTTTTGCAGCATCCGTACAGGCGCGAACCTTACAATGCAAACAAGAATATTCTGCTTATTGCGAGTGATTTAACAATAAACCAGTTTTACAAGGCAAATATCCGGCTGGAGGGTGTTGAATATCTAAAGAGCCTTACAAAACGTTTCAAGGAACTTGTGAATCCTTTGGGCGAGGAATGGGCCGGCACTGAAGAAGAGAAATTCTTTATGCGGAATCTGAATATTGATCGCCAGACAGGACGTTTTTATTCGTGTGATAATCTTTCTTTTGAGGACTGGTACAAATGGATTTTATTTCTTGTTAAGCATATTTCCTCGGAAGGGCAGAACGCGGGAAATTCTTCCATTGCGGAAAAAACTGCCTTTGTTTCGGATGCCGCGGATTTGTGGGAGGAAAACGAGGAAGCCCAGGAAAATATCCAGAAAAATATCCAGAAAGTCGAGATTGACCAGGGCTGGGGCGAACTTGGCGGTGGATTAAAGCGGGAAATACAGGCTCAAGCAGATTTTTCAATGGATTACCGGCGCGCTCTTTCGCAGTTCAGGCAGAACATTGTTTCCGCAACAAGAAATCTTACCCGGATGAAGCCTAGCCGCCGCTTTGGGTTTAAGGCAATGGGAAGCCGATACCAGCGCAAGGCAAATGTTCTGATTGCCGTTGATGTTTCCGGCTCTATTACGGATGAAAGTTTTAACAGGTTTTTCCACGCCATAAACAATATATTTTTTCTTGGAATAATTGAAAAAATCGATGTGATTTTTTTTGACACAACGCTGAAGTTTTCAAAGCCTGTCTCAATCAAAAAAAAGCTTAGCCTGAAGGAAATTCAGGGGCGTGGCGGAACAAATTTTCAGTGTGCGGTTGATTTTTTTGCTTCACACAAAGAATACAATGGGCTTATAATTTTTACAGATGGACAGGGAAATTCGCCGGTTCTACCTTCTAGGCAGAATATCCTGTGGATTCTAACAACCCGGCTTGACTATGAGAATTCCCGGTCGTGGATAAATTCCTTGCCTGGAAGCAAGTCAACTTATATGCCATTTTAAGGATTTTTTATGCAGGAAGTTCAGAAAGATATTGAAAGCGATTTTTGGAAAGAGATTTTCCGGCATCTTCAGCACAGGAACATGAGCCGCATTGAGGCAAAAAGATTGCCGCTTTCAGATGCGCCGGAAGAGATTGAGAATTTCAGGAAAGCGCATCCAGAGATAATTTTTCATGTTGAGAACAAAAATTCCTACATCACATGGGAAACTGATGTGACGGATACGATAAAACTCCGTCTTTTTATCCAGAATCAGATAAAGGCAAGCCTTTTGCAGGAAAACAATGGTGAATGGATAAAAATTGCCGACGCAAAATTCCCGAACAATCCGTTCCCGGAAGTTGAGCTTTTGCTTTTGAACCGCGAAAAATACAAGAAAGACTTGCAGAATGAAAAGAAGACCAGCCAAATCAGCTCTGTAAAGACAAAAATTACAATTGAACTGATAAAAGCCGTGCTGATGAAAAAATTCAACAAGGAAAATTCTTCAGTAAAGGTAAAAAACTCCGCGAATGGTTTTACCGCGGAAGTTCTTTTCCCGGAAAAAAGTCAGTCATTCAGTTTTTCAATGGAAAATCTTCCAGAAGAAATTTCTGCGCTTAACTAGACTATCTTTCGTCGTCCTCGTCGTCGAATTCTTCCTCATCGCCAAAATCATCTTCGTATTTGTACGGATTTGTGTAGCCATCTTCCGGCTCTACATCGTCATAAGGCTCGTAGATGTCATCGTCTGCATCGTCAAAAGCTTCTTCGTAGCTTTCGTAGTCTTCGTCCATGTCATCCAAGGTTTCGTCTGAATATTTGTCGTTAAAATCATCCTCGAATTCATCATCAAAAGAAAAGGGACCGTTAAAAAGAGTTAAATCGTTGAGTGCAGACATATATAATCTCCAAAGAAATTAAACAATCCCCATGCAAAAACTATAAAGTAAGTCCGCGGTTTAGGCAACAGAAATTTTTTACAAGACTATGAATTTTTATGATTATAAGCTGCTGGCGGCATCCGTGCCGCCTTTTCCTCCCTATTCGGTCGGCGCTCGCTCCGCTTCGAATCCTGGATTTTTCAGTTTTACAAAAATATTCTGTTAAATAAAAAAAGGATTGCTTTTTACGGCAATCCTCTCTGGGACGACGACAGGATTCGCCGCTACTTTCGCTTACGTCCTGTAAGCTCAATCCGTGGCGTCTTCGTTCGCTGCCGGTGGCATCCGTGCCGCCTTTTCCTCCCCGTTCGGTCGGTGCTCGCTCCGCTTCGAATCCTAGATTTTTCAGTTTTACAAAAATATTCTGTTAAATAAAAAAGGATTGCTTTTTACAGCAATCCTCTCTGGGACGACAGGATTCGAACCTGTGGAATGACGGCACCAAAAGCCGTTGTCTTACCCCTTGACGACGTCCCAAAATATATGCAAAAAACTGGCTAGTCGTCTGAACCAGCAGCTTCTACATGTCCAGCATTATACTCACTAATTATCTTGTTTTGCAAGTCCGTCCTGAATTCCGGGCTAATTGGGTGAGCAACATCTTTGTATTCGCCATTTGCAGTCTTTCTGCTTGGCATCGCAATAAAAAGACCGTTCTGACCTTCAATAATCTTAACATTATGAACAACAAAGCAGTTGTCAAATGTTACTGTAACATAGGCACGAAGTTTTCCTTCATTTTCGACTTTACGAATACGCAATTCTGTGATTTGCATAAGCCTTTCTCCTTATTATTGCAAAAAAACACTGCAAAGACTATTGCGTAACTACACATTTTAAGCCTTCATCATTAAGTATTTTTGCAGCTTTTTTAGCTTCTTCCCACGAAGCATAAATGCCAAAAACAGTCGAACCTGAACCAGACATTTCAGAATAAAGGGAGTTTGTTTCCTTTAATTTCTGCAAAGCAACGCCTATTTCAGGATATTTTAACTTCAATGCCTCGGTAAAAGTATTCTTGAATTTCCAATCGGAAACCGGAGAAAAATACATTTTTTCCAAATCACCGAGAGTAGGATACTCTTTTTTCTCATTGTTGGCAAGAAGTTTATCCACAAGAAAATACGCTTCTTTTGTGGAACTATGAACATCAGGAAATACCAGTACAAAGTATAAATCCTGACGTTTTTTTATAACCCTTACAAATTCACCGCGTCCAGAAACCACAGCACAACCATTTCCGGCAGAATCGCAGTGGGTAAAGAAAAATACATCGCTTCCAACAGAAGAAGCGATAGAATCAAGCTGCTTTTCAGTAAGCCTGACATTGTTCAGTTTTTCCAAAGCCCATATAAGCGAAGCGGCATCAGAAGAGCCACCGCCCAGCCCGCCACCGGCAGGAATATGCTTTTCAAGAGTTACGTTCACCGCAAATCCTGAACATTCTGAAACATCGCAAAAAGCCTTGTATGTCATTGAGATCGTATTGTTTTCAGGAAGCTCCATCTTGTCGCAAAAAACTGTGCAGCCAGAACCAGATGATTTTGAAACAGTCAGTTTGTCTGCAAGCGAAACCGTCTGAAAAATACTTTCCAGATTATGAAATCCATCCTGTCTTTTTGGCAAAACCCTAAGTCCAAGATTTATCTTTGCAGGTGCAAAAACAACGATTTCATTCAACATACTTTAAAAATTATAGCACAATCATGCTTGTTGTCAATTTTTTTAAGTTGATTTTTTAGAGATGGAATTGTGTGCGCTTATTTTTACGAATACAGATGCTCTTGTTTTAATGTTACATGGAGTAACATTCTAATGTGATAGGTTGTAACATTAAGATGTGAAAGGGTATCACATTAGGAGGGTTTCATATAGTCAAAATATTTTTTTGAATCGGCTGGTTTTTCGTGCATAAAATGTACTCATCTACAATAATTGCTCTAAATGTGTTATAATCTTCTATATATAAGAAGATGTGTTTATGGGTAATTTTTCATTTTTAAAAACTTATTGGCCGGATTTTGCTCAGATAATGGAATTTGCTGAGAGCTATGTCTATACTGATCCGGCATCAAGCAAAAACAAATCGGGACTTTTTGTTGAGTTGATGGTCCGTGAAATTTTACGAATTGAAAACATTCCGGAGCCGGAGACAGAAAATACCAACTACAACAGAATAAAACTTCTGAAAAACAACGGTCTTTTGCCTTATGATGTCAGCCAATGGATTACACAGGTGCGGCTGAGCAGGAACGATTCTACCCATGAAAACAAGGCGACTGAACAGGATGCCCTGCTGGTTCTAGGTTTTGCCCATCACATTGCCGTTTGGTTCATGCAGGTTTATGGCGACGGCGCGTTTGAAACTCCAGCTTTTATAAAGCCTGAGCCGCCAAAAAAAGTTCCTGACTATACAAGGCTGGTGCTGAATCAGGAAAGAAAAATAGAAGAGCAGCAGGCAATAATAGAAAAACTTACAAAGGAACGGGAATCCTTAAAAGTTATGCCTCCACAGGCAACGCTCACAAGACAGGAAAGACAGGAATCCTCCGCAAAAGCGATTCGTAACGCAAGGCTTACAGAAGATGAAACGCGAAAACTTATAGATGAACAGCTCAGAAAAGTCGGCTGGGAAGCGGACACAAAGAATCTGCGCTATTCAAAAGGAACAAGGCCGCAGAAAGGCAGAAAAATTGCGATTGCAGAATGGCCTATGAATTCTGCAAAAAACGCTGACGACCGTGCTGACTATGCGCTTTTTGTTGGCGAGCAGCTAATCGGAATAATAGAAGCAAAAGCGTATGAAAAAAGCGTTTATGCTATTATAGACAACCAATGCCATGACTATGCTAAAAATATAAAGAAAGAAGATGAGCAATATTGTCTGGGACTTTGGCAGGATTATAAGGTACCATTTGTTTTTGCGACAAATGGCCGCCCATATTTAAAACAGATTGAAACTGAATCTGGAATATGGTTTCAGGATTTAAGAAAAGTTTCTAATATTCCATGCGCATTGCAAGGCTGGTATAGTCCTGAAGATTTGCTTGCGAAGTTTACGCAGAATGTTGATGAAGCTGACCGGAAGCTTGAAAACTTGCCTTATGATTTTCTGAGGGATCCGGACGGTTTGAATTTCCGTTACTATCAGCTTGAAGCGGTAGAAGCTGTTGAAAAGGCTGTAATTTCTGGAGCAAAACAAGTGCTTCTTGCGATGGCTACAGGTACTGGCAAGACACGGACTATTCTTGGAATGGTTTATCGTTTCTTAAAAACAAACCGCTTCCGGCGCATTCTGTTTTTAGTGGACCGCACGGCACTTGGGGAGCAGGCGCAGGATGTGTTCAATGATGTTAAGCTTGAGGATTTGTACCCGTTAAACAAGATTTATAAGATCAATACTCTTGATGATATAGACTTAGCTTCTGAAACTCGTGTTCAGGTTGCAACTGTTCAGGGAATGATTGCCCGCATTATGAGCGAAGACAAAGAGCGGATTCCTTCTGCCGGTGATTTTGACTGCATTATTATTGATGAAGCGCATCGCGGTTATACTCTTGACCGTGAACTTTCTGAAGCCGAAATATTGTTCCGCGACCAGAATGACTTTATCAGCAAGTACAAAAAAGTCATTGAATATTTTGATGCTGTAAGAATTGGATTGACCGCAACTCCGGCTTTGCATACAACACAGATTTTTGGAAATCCTGTTTATAATTATTCTTATCGTGATGCAGTAATTGATGGTTATCTGGTAGACTACGATGCGCCGCATATCATAAAAACAGAGCTTAACCAGAATGGAATACATCATGAAAAAGGTGAAACTCTTGCACGCTATAACCCAGTAACAAAAGAGCTTTTGAATCCTGAAGAACTGGAAGATGAGCTTGATTTCGATGTTGAGGAGTTTAACAAGAATGTTCTGACTCCGTCATTCAATGAAGTTGTACTTGCAGAGATTGCAAAGCATATCGATCCTGAAAGCGAAGAAAAAACAGTTGTCTTTGCAGTTAATGATAGACATGCAGATGAAATTGTACGCATATTAAGAAAGATTTATGAAGAACAAGATGTGCCGGCCAATGCAATAGAAAAAATTACCTGTTCTATTGGTGACAGAAAACGTGTTCAGGATGCAATTAAACGCTTCAAGAATGAGCATTATCCAACGATTGCAGTCACTGTAGATTTGCTTTCCACTGGTATTGATGTTCCTGAAATTACAAAAATCGTATTCATGCGCAGGATAAAGTCGCGTATTCTATATGAGCAGATTTTAGGACGTGCAACCCGTTTGTGTCCTAAAATCAATAAGACTCATTTTGATATTTACGATGCTGTTGATTTGTATTCATACCTTGATGAGTTTTCATCTATGAAGCCTGTCGTTTCTAACCCGTCTGTAACTTTTGATGAGTTGTTCAAAGGATATGAAAAGGTTGAGGACGAAGAGCACATCAAGTTTATCAATGACCAGATTATCGCAAAACTGCAGCGGCTTAAGCGGAACATGGATGAAACTCAGACTAACTATTTTACCATTAATTCCAACTATGAGTCTGTAGAAGATTTTTTGAAAGCTGTCAGAAAATGCAAGAATGAAAGCGAAGAATCCTGTAAAGAGTTGCTCTTAAGGAAAAAGGCCGCATTTGAAGCTTTCAAGTTGCAAAAGATAAATACTTCTTTTGTTCCAATCAGCAATAAAACGGATAGGCTGCGTGAAGTTGCAAGAGGCTTTGGAAAAGGCCAGAAACCGGAAGATTATCTTGAAAGTTTTGCAGTATACTTAAGAACTAACAGGAATAAAATTGCGGCACTTGATATTGTTTGCACAAGACCTGCAGATCTGACTCTTGCAGACTTGCGGAATCTTAGTAAAACGCTTGATTCAAATGGATATAATTCAATTCAGTTAAATACTGCTGTAAAGCAAGTTACAAAAGAAGACTGTGCAGCGGATATAATTACACTTGTGCGGCGTTACGCAATTGGAAGTCCTCTTGTATCGCATGAAGAGCGCATTCACAATGCCGTAAGGAAACTCTGTAAGGCTCATGATTTTACCGCCGGCGAAAAAAAGTGGATAGAGCGAATTGAGAAATATCTTATAAATGAATCTGTCCTCAATGTTCAGACTTTTGATGAATACTTGGCTTGGCGGAACCAGGGCGGATTCAGCAAAGTAAATAAAATATTCAACAATACGCTCGGCTCAGTTATCAGAGAGCTGAATACATATCTATACGAAGATAAAGCCGTATAATTTGGGAGAAAAAATGACAAATCAGGAAATCGTAAGCAAACTTTGGAATCTCTGCAATATTCTGCGTGATGACGGAATCACATATCATCAGTATGTTACGGAACTTACATATATTCTCTTTTTGAAGATGGCGAAAGAGACAAAGACAGAGGAGGCCATACCCGAAGCCTACCGCTGGGACAAGCTTGTTTTGCACAGCGGAATCGAACTTAAGAAATTCTACAAGGAGCTTTTGAATTTCCTTGGCGAAAACACAAAAGGCCGTGTGCGGGAAATCTATCAGGGCGCAACCTCAAATATTGACGAGCCTAAGAACCTTGAAAAAATCATAAAATCAATTGATGAACTGGACTGGTATTCGGCAAAAGAGGAAGGTCTCGGAAACCTTTATGAGGGGCTTCTGGAAAAAAACGCAAGCGAAAAGAAAAGCGGCGCAGGCCAGTATTTTACTCCGCGCGTTCTGATTGACGTTATGACGCGTCTTGTTGCCCCGCAGGTCGGAGAACGCTGCAATGACCCTGCATGCGGAACTTTCGGTTTTATGATAAGCGCGGACAGCTATGTAAAAAGCATTTCCGATGACTACTGCGATTTGACTGAAAAACAGGTTGAATTCCAGGTAAAAGAAGCTTTCTCAGGCGGCGAGCTTGTACACGAGACGCATCGGCTTGCCCTGATGAATGCGATGCTCCACAACATAGACGGAAAGATTGTGCTCGGCGACACGCTGAGTGAAAGTGGAAAGGCAATGACCGGCTATGACGTGGTTCTTACCAATCCTCCGTTCGGAACAAAAAAAGGCGGGGAACGCGCGACCCGCGATGACTTTACCTACACCATAAGCAACAAGCAGCTGAATTTCTTGCAGCATATCTACCGCTCTTTAAGAAAAACAGGAAACGCAAGGGCGGCGGTTGTTCTGCCGGACAATGTTCTGTTTGAAGACAATGCAGGCCAGAAAATCCGAGCGGACTTGATGAACAAATGCAATCTTCACACAATTCTGCGGCTTCCTACAGGAATTTTTTATGCCCAGGGTGTAAAGACAAACGTCCTTTTCTTTACCCGCGGAAAAACAGATGAAAACAACACAAAAGAAGTCTGGGTTTATGATATGCGCTCAAATATGCGTTCTTTTGGAAAAACAAATCCTTTAAAAGCGGAAGATTTTGAAGGTTTCATAAAAGCCTACACCGCCAAAGACCGCACTGCAATAAAAGACGAACGCTGGAACTGCTTTACACGCGAGTTGATTGCCCAGAAAGAAGACAGCCTGGACATCGGACTTATCCGCGACGAAAGCATCCTAGACTACGAAAACCTGCCCGACCCTATAGAAAGCGCCCAGAACTGCATTGACCAGCTTGAAATTGCCTCAGACCTGATAAAAGAAGTGGTAAAGGAATTGCAGGCGGCGGAGAGATAGAAATTAATGATGAAGAATATAAAAGATTTAATTGGTGAAGCCTCTGAATATGACAAAAAACAGTTTCTGGAAGCAAAGCGACCAAAAAGCTGGTGCAAAAGTGTCAGTGCATTTGCAAATTCTTTTGGCGGAAAGCTGTTCTTTGGAATTTCTGATGATGATTCGGTTGTCGGGCTTGAAAATGCTCAAAAAGATGCTGAAATCATCAGCGAGATAATAAAAACTCATTTAAATCCAATTCCAGAATTCAAACTTTCATTTGAAAGTATAGAAGAAAAGAACGTTATAATATTGGATATTTTTAGGGGAAATCAGACTCCATATTATTATCAAGGAGACGGCAGCCTTGTTGCTTTTGTCCGAGTTGGAAATGAAAGCATTCAGGCTTCTCCTGCCCAGATTCGTGAGCTAGTTGTAAAAGGATGCGGTCAGACTTATGACAGTTTAAAATCTCCGTATAACTTTGAGGATATGGCTTTTACAAAACTCCGTTCTGTATATTTTCAGAAAACTGGTTTGTCATTTGAAAATACTGACTATGAATCCTTTGGTATTATTGACGCTAATCACAATCTTACAAATGCAGGCGCTTTAATAGCAGACGAGTCTCCTGTGCATCATTCCCGTTTGTTTTGCACACGGTGGAATGGAACTACAAAAGCTTCAGGGCTGATTGATGCCTTGGATGATGCAGAATATTCTGGAAGCCTGATTACTCTTTTGCAGGAAGGCTTGTCTTTTATTGCCCGGAACACAAAAAAAGCGTGGAAAAAAACATCTACAAGCAGAATTGAAATGCCCGATTATCCAGAACGCGCATATATGGAAGCTCTTGTAAATGCCCTTATTCATCGGAACTATTTCGACTTAGGAAGCGAAGTTCATATAGATATGTTTGATGACCGTTTAGAAATTTATTCTCCGGGCGGCATGATAGACGGCTCAACACTTGATGGCAAAGATTTAATGTCTATTCCTTCAAAAAGGCGTAACCCGGTTCTTGCAGATATTTTTAGCCGCCTTAATTATATGGAGCGGCGGGGAAGCGGATTCAAGAAAATACTTATTTCATATAGCGATGAAAAAAATAAGCCAATGTTTAAAGCGGATTCCGGCGATTTCTTGATTATCTTTCCAAATATAAATTATAAAAATGACCCTGTAAATGACCCTGTAAATGACCCTGTAAATGACCCTGTAAACTGCATAATCAGATTTCTGCAGGATAATCCTGATTCGACATATTCAGAAATTTCAAAAAACATTGGTAAATCAGAAGCTACTGTAAAACGAATTTTGTCAAAACTGAAAGCTGAAAACAAAATTGCTAGAATTGGTGCAGACAAGAACGGCCATTGGAAAATAAATGACGAGCAAAAATCCTAGCTGGAACAATGGAGAAACAATAAATGCAAAAAACGAAAACAAATAATGCGACGGTTGAGCCTGCTAGAACCACAACAAAAGATACACAAAAAATCTCAATCCGTTTTTTTAACGATCGTGAAGTCCGTGCAATCTGGGATGAAGAAAATTCGAAATGGTGGTTTTCCGCAATTGATATAATACGTGCCATCAATAATGAAGAAGATTACGTAAAAGCAGGAAACTATTGGCGTTGGCTCAAAAAGAAATTTGCGGCAGATAACATTCAACTCGTGAGCCTTACTCACGACTTCAAATTTCAGGCTCCCGACGGCAAAAAACGCTTTGCTGATGCATTGGATTATGATTGTGTCCAAATTCTTGCAAAGAATTTTCCTAATAATAATGCCGTAAAATTTCTTGACTGGTTCAATTATAGCGACAGCACGATAGACGGACAAAGCAAGAAAAAAGCATATACATTTTTGCAGAGTAATCTTGTTGCGGACGATGACATTGGTACAACAAAGTCATTGCAGCAGATACACGCTTATATTTTTGGAGGACTGTATGATTTTGCCGGAAAAATCCGCACAAAAACAATAAGCAAGGGCGATTTTACATTCTGCGTAGCACAATATTTGAATGACGCTTTGTGTTCAATTGACAAAATGCCGGAAAACACTTTTGATGAAATTGTGGATAAATATGTAGAGATGAATGTTGCACATCCATTTATGGAAGGTAACGGCAGAAGCACAAGAATCTGGCTTGATTTGATTTTAAAGAAGAGACTTTCAAAATGTGTCGACTGGAGCAGAATTCCGAAAAACGATTATCTGAACGCAATGATGGAAAGCCACAGTGATTCCTCAAAAATCAAAGCCCTTTTGCAGAACGCCCTGACAGACAAAATCAACGACCGCGAAATGTTCATGAAAGGTATCGACTATTCATATTACTACGAGGAAATATGATGATTAAACAAGGAACTGATATGCAAAAAACAAAAATAAATACTGCGGTGGTTGAGCCTGCCGAAACCACAGAACAGACCGAAGTTCCTTACAAACTGCCAGAAGGGTGGAAGTGGGAATCAGTAAATAATATTGCTGACATTTTTACAGGAAATAGCATTAACGAAACTGTAAAAAAAGAAAAATATACAGGGATTTCAGAAGGCTTGAATTTTATTGGAACAAAAGATATAGATTTTGACGGAACAATAAATTATGAAAA
The DNA here is from genome assembly GCA_963599585.1 of bacterium. Classification (GTDB taxonomy): domain Bacteria; phylum Spirochaetota; class Spirochaetia; order Treponematales; family Treponemataceae; genus Treponema_D. The sequence goes on along the minus strand of CAVBXG010000036.1, from coordinate 1,087 downwards.
TGGTGTAAAGATTTCAGATTATGAAAACTTTAAAACTATTCCGCCTGATACGCCATTGCTTTGCATTGAAGGCGGCAGTGCCGGAAAAAAAATCGGAATTACTTCAGAAAAAGTTTGCTTTGGAAACAAATTGTGTGCATTTGTATGTAAAAATGTAGAGCAAAAATTATTATATTATTATCTGCAGTCAAATGTGTTTTTTTATTCTTTTATGAAAGAAAGGCACGGATTGATTGGGGGTGTAAGCGTTGGTACGTTGAAAAATATTCCTTTTCCTCTTCCGCTGACAATTGAAGAGCAGCGGCGCATTGTAAAATGCATTGAATCCCTTTTTGAAAAGCTGGACGCCGCAAAAGAAAAAGCCCAAAATGTTTTAGACAGCTTTGAAACCCGCAAAGCCGCAGTTCTGCACAAAGCCTTCTCCGGTGAACTTAAAATTGAAAATAAAGAATTATCAGGTGATGATTGGAAAAACGTTTCATTGGGAGATGTTGTTACAGGATTTAAATACGGTATAGCTGATAAGTGCGATTATAATAATACTGGAATACCAGTGCTTCGAATTCCTAATGTTGGAGATTCTAATATTGATTTTTCTGATATAAAATATTCCTCAAATAAAAATATTGATGAAAACTATCTTGTAAAGAAAAATGACATATTGATAATTCGTTCAAATGGAAGTAGAGATTTGGTTGGAAAATCAGCTTTGTTTGAAGTTGAAAATGAAAAATTCTCATACGGTTCTTTCTTAATCAAAATAACTCCTACAGAGCATATTTTGCCAAAATATTTGGTTCTATTTTTAAATTCCAATGATGCAAGATTTCAAATGTTTTATAAGGCAAAATCATCCTCCGGTATTCATAATATTAATAGTAAAGAATTGGCAGCAATAAAGTTGAAACTACCACCTATAGATTATCAGTTTTCAATTGTGAATTTTTTAGACAATATCCTGCAAAAAGAACAAAAAGCAAAACAGTCCGCTCAGACAGTCCTTGAGCAAATCGACCTGCTAAAAAAATCAATCCTCGCCCGAGCATTCCGAGGGGAATTGTAAAAATAAAAAATAGGAGTATAACTA
>CAVBXG010000035.1:0-25879 GCA_963599585.1 bacterium | reverse complement strand
AATTTATATATAAATTAAAGTCAATATTGCATATATAGGGTCTGTAAAACCGTCGTTGTTATTGTCTGTAAAATATAGAGGAAGCCAATCAAAGTTATAATCTCCAGCCGAAACATTTAATCCGCTTCTACAGTTGATTTGATAAGCGGGATTGCTTCCGCCTGGGTAATAAGTGTTGTTTATAACATTTTCAATTGTTGGAGCTTGCCCATTTGACATTCTTTTGTCGCCACAGTAATGGGTTATTACACGTGGCAAACCTTTAGAAATGTCTTCTGCTGGTAAATGCAGCATAAAAATTCCTTTAGCTGCTCTATAAAAATCTTTATATAGAGCATTACTGGTTTTACAAGTCCATTCTGTGCCGTTGTATGTAACAGTTAATCTAGTTGCTATATAGAAATTGCATCCTTGTTTTAAAAGTCCAGAAAAACTGCCTGCCTTTGCATTTAAATTTCCATCTTTATCAACAATAAATTTATTATTGATGTTGAAACAACCGCCTTTTACGTCAATAATTCCATCTTTATCAACAATAAATTTATTATTGATGTTGAAACAACCGCCTTTTACGTCAATAATTCCATCTTTATCAACAATAAATTTATTATTGATGTTGAAACAACCGCCTTTTACGTCAATAATTCCATCTTTATCAACAATAAATTTATTATTGATGTTGAAACAACCGCCTTTTACGTCAATAATTCCATCTTTATCAACAATAAATTTATTATTGATGTTGAAACAACCGCCTTTTACGTCAATAATTCCATCTTCATCAACAGAAAATTTGTCACCTATCGTTATGCTTCCGCCAGAAATTGTAGAGCCTTTTACCACAGAGCCGTCTACTGTTCCTCTTACAGTAACGTTGTTGAATTCTGCCTTGCCGTCATAATCAATTGCCCAGCCATTTTTGCCGGATTCTGTTATTTTTCCGTCCTTTATTGTTCCGTCGTAGTTAGCAGAGTGTATAATTCCGCCTGTTGTTTTTTCGTTTAGGTCTTTTCCGCTCGTGAGCTGTATCTCGTTTGCAAGAAGCGTCTGGACTCTTGCGATTGCGGCGGAAAGATTCTGTACCCACGCAATTTTTGCTTTCAGGAATTTTTCCCTGTCTGTTGAGCTTTCAATGGCTTCAAAAATATCATTTATCGACTGGTTGTATCGATAATCTGTGAGGTCGTCTATCGGCGTCCAGATGTTGCTTTCCTTGTTGTATTCATAAAGATATGAATCTGTTGTGTCAAGGTAATAGTCGCCAGTAAACAGTGCAGGGTGGTTTTTAGTGTATGCGTCCTGATTATTTGCGTAATGCCCTAAATACATTGCTCCGCGTTCGCCCTGCTCACCGAAAACCGCGGTTATGCACGGCTCTGTACAAGAGAAAGCATTGTTTGTGTAGGTTGTTTTTATGTATGACCACAGGAAGCGTTTTTCTGCGGTTACTGTCTGAACTTTATCAGTCCAGCCGTTTTTGTCAAGTTTATCTTTGTCGCTGCTGTTAGAAAGTTGATAGTATGTTACAACCGATTCAATGCCTGTTCCGTCATATACAACCGGAACGTTGTTCTGTTCAATAAGCGTTCCGTCCGGGGAATAGTAGCGGAATTTCAGCATTGTCGCGTCTTTTGGCGGCTCAAAGCCCTTGTACAGAGTTCCTTTTGCGACTTCCTCGGCGAATGTCTCCGCGGTTACTTTCTCTTCCGTGAAGCTCGGTGCTACCTCGCTTGCTTTCATTTTTCTTAGGCTTGTGTAGTTTTTCATTTTAGGTTCTCCATAAAGAATAACGCTCCGCTTTTCTCTCCGTCGCCGATTACCGCGTTCTCACCGGCTTTTATAAGAAACGGAACTGTCGCATGGTAGTATGTCTTTTTCTCTGAGAATGACTCGGAACTTTTTACTTTCTCATATCCTGAATAGTCAGTTTCCTTTCCGTCTGGGACGGTTTCAAGCGTGATGTTTCCGTAGTCGGTGTTGTCCTCTGATTTTCCGTTTGCAACGCGTTTTACCGCCCTCAGCTGTTCCGGGTCTATGACCTTGCCTGTATTGTCAACTTTCACTTTTTCGCCGTCCGGGAAAAGCATTTTGTAGACTTTTGTGCTGTCCGCTCCGTAAAGCCGTGAGATTTGTGCCTGGACTTCACGCTCGACAATGTTTAGGTCGTCAAGTTTGTATATGACTTTGACAGTGATATAAAGCACGTCGCCCTTTAAGAATCCGGTTGAGATTCTGACCCTGTTTCCGTCCCACTGTCCGACCTCATCGCCGCTTGAAAGATACGCCTTATACGTTATGTTGTCGGTTATCTGCCTATCCATGTAGTAAAGGTATGCGGAAATATAGAACCACGATGAGCCAAGTTTTCCGTCCTCGGATGACGGCACGCTCTGGGCTTCCGGGGAGATGTCAAGGGTGTATTTGTTTATGTCGATTGTGCCGGTCAGTTCCGCCTTTGCCTCTGTTAGCGCGGCTGTTATGTCGCCGTAGGTTGGTGCAGGAATTGATGTGTTTGATTCTTTTTTTGAAGTTAGGTTTGTCTTGTATTCAGGAATTGCCCCGTAATTAAAAAGTTCCTCGTTGTAGTCCTTTAGCGTAAGTTCCCAGCCGGTTGTGTTCTGTTTTGCGCCGTAGATTGTCATCGGGTTTGTAACAGATGTGAATTCACCGTTTGAATCAAGAACCCCGAATGAATAGATGTTTCCGTATTCTGGCAGAACGTCAGTTGCGGTTGGGTTCACAATGTCAAGAATCCGGGTTTTTCCGCTTCCAGTAACTTTTAGGTAGAGAATTTTTGTTTCTGTTCCGTTCTGGGCTTGAACAATAAGCCCATAGCGTTTTGTGCTGTCTGTAAAGTCGCATAAGTCGGAAACTTTTAGCTGGGCAAGTTTTCCGTCCACAATTTTTATGCTGTGGATTACACCGCCAGAAAGTCCGATTTTCAGTTGCTTCATCTGCAAAAGGATTTTTGAGTAAAGCGGGTAATAGTCGCCCTCGTGCCCGACATTTACAGTTATTTCCCTTGGCTGTAGCTTTTTACGCGCGTTTGCACGGCGTGCGTATTTCATCGCCTGAGTTGCGTTTGTTATGTAGTTCAGCGCGGTTTCGGAGATTGTTTTTCCGCTTCTGTAGATTGCGGCTGCGTTGACTTCGTTGTTTTCGTTTATGTAGAGCGTGTTTATGTTCCAAGTTGAGCGTTCCGTGTAGGTTACTTTCTGGGCGTAGGAAGTGCGCGCAAAAGTTTTTGAGACAGAAACGCTTTTTATGCTCTGCTCGTTCAGAAGCGCAACCGGGGTTTCCTGTTTCTGCTCGATTGCGAAAGTCCATTGTCCGTCTGCGTTCCTGTACATTGTGGCGAAACATTCCGCAAGGATTTTGTTAAGAAGCTCGCTTTTCTTTGAGTCTGCGGTAACGATTCCGTCGCAGAAGAACTGTTCTTTCTCGCAGTATTCGTAGAGCGCGCCCAGAGATTCAAGGTCAATCTCATCATCACGGTATTTTGAGTGCGGATGAATTTCTGTTGTGAGAATCTCAAGAATCCACGCGGCAGGATTCCGTGTAGGGTAGCGTGCCGCCGTCCATTTTGTGCCATTCCAGATTCTCGCCGTGCCGTATGCCATGCAGTTTATTTCATCCAGAGTGTCCTTTGTGCTGTCATTGCAGAGGACGGTAAGCCCGATTCTAAGCGTCCGTTCGTTCCATGGATCTTCAATCGGTGTTGCAGGCACAAGATTTGTCGCGGTGGATTTTACGGCATCGTACTGCCAGCAGTTTATGTAGCAAAGATAACAGGTTTCCTGACTGTTCTTCTCTTCCTCTGAAGTTTCACGGATAAGGCGGACTGAAATATCTTTTCCGTAGCATTGTGCGGCAGAAAATATAATTGAAGTCTGAAACCTTACTGTCTTGTTTGCGTTTATAGCTCCTGTTGAAATTGTCTGCGCGTCGTGCCATTCCGGGGAATTCCCGCTGTTGTCGCTCCACTGGATTTTTATGTCAACGTTTTTTGCTTTCCAGCCGTCATCATAGCGTCTTAATCCGTTGAACATAACGCAGATGTCGGCGCGGTAAGTGTTCTGCTCAAGGTCTTTTGTAAGCCCCTCAAGATATTCTGTCGTGTCGCCGTACTTGTGCGGTATCTCATCACCGTAGCTTGTGGATGTGATTTTGTTCTGCAAAACGGTCATATCACCGGCTTTGTCTACAATCTGAATCTTGTTGCCTTTTGCATAGTACATTCCGGAATGATAATAGAACTGGTCTGATGAATTGGATGAGCCTGTGTTCGGCTTCATATAGAAAACCGTTTCCTTTGAGCCGTCCAGACGCGGAACTTCAATGCTTGTGTTGTATCCGGCGATAAGCCTTGAGCCTATCGAAAGATTGTTTATGACGCAGTTTTTGTAGCCTACAACAAGCGCAATGTTCCAGTATTGGGTATCTCCGTTTGTTCCGCCGATTGAATAATATCCGCTTGTGATTTTGTACGGTGCTGTATACATTGAGCCCATCACAAAAGGAATATTGTAGCCCAATGCGTTCTTGTTCTTTGCGCCTTTAAGGAACGGAAGGGATTCCGGGGATTCTGAAAGGGCTTTGCTTTCGCGCTCGGCTTTTTCCGCCTCTTCCTGCGCTTTCTGCTGCTCAACCGCTCCGTAGATTGCAAATCCAAGCGCAACCGCGGCGCAGGCAATGGCAATTACAGCGCAGACAGTCGCTCCCGGCGTTTCGCGGACAAATATTATGTCATCGTCCTTTATCTGGTAGTCAGGGGTTACGGTCTCGCCGCCTTTAAGAAAAATGCAGTGCTCTGTGTTCAGTTCCGGGAAAAATGCGTTCAATGCGTCGCGCAAAGTTCCGTTAGTTCTGAATACTTTATAATCTTTTCCTATTCCCTTGTATATGTTTATTGTTCCCATTACTCAACCTCGTAGATGTTCGCAAGCCTAAGATACATTTTTGCGGTCTTTATTGAAGAGATTCTTACGCCCTGATTTTCTGTTGACTGGATAAAAATATCGCCGCCAAGAGCGACCCCAACGTGCAGGCGGTTGTCCTGCCGTCCATAGAATTCAAGGATAACGCCCGGCTTGATTTCTTCCGCGGTTCTTACGTTTATTTCGGGAAGCGTTTTTTTCAGCTTTTCAGAATCGAATTTTTCCAATGCCACGTCATTCAACTTTTTACCGAATCGTTTTTCAACCTCAATTACAAGTCCGTAGCAGTCAAGCCCTTTTTTAGGGTCGCGTCCGAATTCCAAAAATGGTACACCAATCAAGTCATCTATTTTTACATTTTTCATGCGTTGCCTCTGTTCATATCAGTATCAAACTTGTACGGCGGAAATGTCATATCCATACGGTCATCGCTGGAAAGCTCAAAGTTTATCTCCATTGTTTCGCTGTAGCTTACAGTTCCGTAAAAGTGCGCGTACTGCTTCAGTTTCTGGATTTCTCCGTTGCTTGCGATTAAAGCCACAACGTCAAGCCGAAAATTCTCGTCCGCGTTCTCGATAAACTCTATCAGGGCATTGTCTATCCCCGAAATTTTTAGAGTCGCGCCTTTTCCGTACACGTCCGGGGGCGTATAATCAAAGCTGGCCGGAAGATAGGTGTTTCCGCCGTAAGTTATGCTTTCATTGTTTCCCGCCAGATAGATAGGCTTCAAATCCCCGCAGGAAAATTTCAGCAGATAGGGCAGCGCATAGGCACCGCCCATAAGATATTTCTGGAAAAGCTCGGCATCGTTCATCAGTAGATCTCCTCAATCTCCATTTCTATTTTTCTGTTCAGAAGCCCCGAAGTTTCAGAGGGGACGCTTTTGAACCTGTAAAATTTGCTTCCCAAAGCGGGGCAGGTGAATGTTCCGGCAAGTCCGCCCAGTACGTCCGTGAACCATATCCAGAACGCGTTGTATTCACCGTTCTTGACGTTAAGCGAAAGACTGCATTTTATTGTCTTTGGAAAACGTGTGTTTTTAAGGATTACGGTTTTTCTTCCGCTTGCGTATTCGCTAGAGATTGTGTTTTCATCGTAGCTGTTTGTGAGCGTAAAGAACTTTGTGTTTACAGAACTGCACCATGAGGCGTATGTCATAGATATTTTGCTCCTTTCATTGAACTGTTCGCTGCCTGCAAGCTGTCGTTGTAAGCTCCGCTTCTAAGCCCGGCGTTGACAATCTTATCAACTGTTATTCTTACCGTTTCATAGTCATTTGACGCGCTGACGCTAACTTCGTTTGCGGCGTTGTTTTCAATCGTGATTGGCATATTGACGGTAACCGGGGCTTGTGTTCCCTCTCCGTTTGCAAGCCGCATAAAATTACGCTGTTCCGCCGGGTTCAGGATAGCCTCGCCCGCGTTTCCCTTGAAAGGGATTTTGTCGCCACGGGTGGAATTTCCTGTAAGAAAACCGCCTGTGGAAAATGACGGTGCGACCGGCTTGTTTCCTGCTACTGTGGCAACCTGCGCCGCTCCTAAAAGTCCTGCCGCAACCGCGTTCAGTATATTTGCCGGTGGCGTTCCGCTTGCAAGCGCATTTGCGACCGCCTGAGCCGCGGAAACGTTGGCCATTGCCAAATCCATCTGCCACTGCGCAAGTTTTATCTTGTATTCCCTTTGGGCGGCTTTTTTGTCAAGCTCATTCTTTTTGTCGCAGTAGTCATCATAGGAAATAAGCCCCTCCTCATATTGAAGTTTAAGGGAGTCCAGCTCTGCGTCTGATTCTTTCTGCACGTCTGAAAGCCGGCTTTCCATTGCGCTGTTGAAGTATGATGAGATATTGTTCAATCCTGATGAGATTGTGCCTATGGCGTTTGAGACTTCCCCGGCGATTTTCTGGAATTCCTTTGTGTCAATTGCTTTTTTTAGGTTTGCAATAGCCGCGTCCACCGTTGACAAGTCAACGTCGATGTCAATTGTTCCGTTTGAGATTTGCTCCTTTAAAAGTTCAATTGTAAGAAGCTCATCCCGCATTTTCTCTATCTCTGACAAGGATTCTGTGCCCCATTTCAGCACAAGCTCCTTTTCTGTCTTGTAGTCTTTTGGCGTTTTTTGCTCTTCATTTTTTTCAAGTGCTTTCTGCTCTTCCTTTAGAAGCTCGTTGTACTTTTTTTCTGCGTCCGTGCATTTTTCTGTAAGCTCCGCAAGTTTTGCCTTTTTGTCCTCTAGCTCGCCGTTTTCTGCCGCCTGTTTTGCGTTTGCTTCTGACAAGTCAACATTCCAGTCAACCTCTTCTTTCTGGCTTTTTATATATTCCCGCTTTGCCTTTAGAAGATGAGAAAGTTCGGAGATTTCTTCTTTTGTTCTGTCTGCTCTAGGTTTAGCCCTTAATTCATTTATGCGTTTTTGTACGTCCGCAAGTTCTTTCTCATTCTTGATTAAAGCGTCTATTTCTTTTGAATAAGACTCAACAAGTTTTTCGCTGGCGGCTATTTCCTCGGAGAGCGCGCCGACTTCCTTTTTAAGGTTCTGCCAGTCCCTAAAAGCCGCATCGCTTGGCTTGATGTCAACTTCTGTTGAGAATCCCAAGAATTCGTTCACAAGCCCGATTGCCTGGGTTACCTTTGTTACAAGATTTGTGAAAAGTCTTTGAATCGGGGCGATTATTGCGGTAAATCCCATTCCAAGCTGTTCCTTTAGGTCGCCGATTGCGTTGGAAAGCTGCTGTCCGCTTCCTGTGGCTTTTGCGGTTTCCGCCGCCATTCCTGCATACTGCTTGGCAACGATTTTTATAGCCTCGCCGTTTTGCAGCTGTTCCTTTGTAAGACTTTTTATCTGCGGGATTGATTCGCCAAGCTCGCCAGAAAGCCCGGAGAATGTCTTGTTAAGGTTTCTTACCGCGCTTTCCATGCTCATCGCGCCGCTTGCGGAAACGTCAAGAGCCGCGCTCATTATGTCCTGGATTTCTGCCTGTGTTCTTCCGGCAGAAGCAAGCTGCGCCATTAGCGGCAGAAGCTCCTCATCGCCGATTGTGCCGATGTTCTGGAGTTCGGAGGCAAAATTTTTCAGCTGCTTTACATTCTGTGCGTTCAGATAAGGGTTGTTCTTTGCGGCGGCTTCAAGCTGTTTTTCTGCCTTTATCTGGACTAATGCCGTGTCGTTCAAGTCTTTGATTGCGGCTGCGGCTTTTTTTATTCCAGAAGAAACCGTACCTAAAACTTGAATTAAAGGATTTACATTTTTAGCCAAATTTACTATAGAATTTTTACTAACTTTTTTATTAAAAGAGTTTAATTTTTCTGAAATTTTATCAATTCCGCTTTCAGCTTCTTTTGAATCCGCTTTTATTTTTATATTTACATTATTATCTTTTGACATTCGATTTTCCTTGCATTGTTATAAAGTTGATATTAATATAGTCATCAGAGAGGTTTGATATGTTAACATTTATATTATTAGTGTTAGTATTTATATATATAGAAAAATCCGCTCCTTTTTATAAAGATAACCCAGAGCCAACAGAAGAAGAACTTGATATTGCAAATGCTAGTTGCTCTTACAATCCTGATGATATATGGTAGTCATCAGAGAGGCGCGGCTATGTTAGAGTTTTTATTTGGCATTTTCTTACTTTATTTGATTATAAGTTTTTTAAAAGATTCAAAACCTGATAAATATGAGGGCAAACCAAACCGGTTTTCGTCAAGAAAAGTTTGTATCGCATGGAATACGCTTCACCCGGACGACCCTGTAGATGTTCCTGATGAGGATGATGATTAATCCTTTTTGCCTTTGCTCAGCCGTTCAAATTTTTCTAGTTCTTTCTGTTCCGCCTCTGAAAGGGGCGTTTCAATCTTCCACATTTCCTTTAGTTTAAGCATCTGGTTTTTATATTCCTTGCCGTCTGTCTGCCGTGGCTTGTAGCTCCTGAATCCCATTATGTCGTTCAGTTTTGTTTCTTTCAGTCCATTCAGAAGCGAACTGAATTTATACCAGTGCAGTGAAAAATTTTCTGCCATAAGGTCAATGTTATAGTAATGGTAAAATGCGCTGTAGATAAAATCAGCGTCTTTCTCGTAGTCAAGGATTATGTCGCTTGTGTCATCGCCTAGGTCTTTTGGAAACTCCCTTTTTGGAAACGCGAATTTCAGAAGCCCGTTAAGCCCCTGCTGGCGGTCTGCCGGAATTTTCTCTGTGTAGAAAAAATCAAAGTCGCCTAACTTGTGGTTTTCCTTTACCATGCGTGAGAAAATTATGTAATACTGAAAATCTGTGTGGATTGGGTAAATCTTGCCGTGGACTTCAACAGAACACGGCAAGCCCTTTTTTGAAAGGTCAATCATTACGCGGTCGGCATTGTTCCGGCTGTGAATGTTACCGCTCCGTTCTCGGCGAATTCAACATATCCTTTTACGGATGTGCCGTTCTCGTACACTGTTGCAGAAAGTGTTGAGCTTGAGCTGTTGAACTCGTTAAGAACGATTGTCGCGTCGCTTTTTTCCGCATAGTAGTATGTCTTTTTTTTGCCGTCGTCCTCAGAATCCTCAATCTCTACAGAATCAAAGACAGAAACAAGAAGGAATTCGCGCTTTGCCTCCTCGCCGATTGCACGTTCTTTGTAGAGCTGGTAAAGAAGTTCAAAGTCATCTTCGCCCTTGTATGTTGTTACCGACAACTCCTCGCTCGGCTTGTAGCCCATAAGTTCCGTTGTCGGGTTTTCGTCCGCGATGTAGTCGCGTTCTTCTGTTTCCGGGTTCATGCTTCTTGAGAACTCAGTAGCCTTCTTGATCTGAACCCATTCCGGCTTTTCAGATGTGCCCTTGTTCAGGTAAGGTCTAACCAAATGTTTCTTGATTAACATATTAATCTCCTATTTCTGTTGTTTGATATATAGTCAGATTGATTTCAACTGCGGTAGCCTGTTTTTCCGCAGTTCCTGCGTCCGGGTAAAAAGTGCGTTCCCCGATGTCCGTGTTGTCAACAGAAACGGTTTCTTCAAGTCCGACTGAATTTATAAAGGTTGTTTCAAGGCTGTAGTTTTCCAGAAGAGCCTTTATAATGATATTTGAATATGCGCAGGTATGGCTTAACAATTGTTTGTATAATTCGTTTTTATTTACAATTGTTAATGTGAAGTTTGATATTGTCTGCACGTTCGATAGTTCGGTTTGCTCGCTGTTCTGTGAATTTGGATAAATGGAGCAGAGCATTTTTTGCGCGGGGTTTCTGAACGGATCAATTGAGCCGAAAACGATGTTCTCATTTGTGAAAAGAGGAAGATTTTCCTGATATTTTGCGTTGAAGCTCCTGATTATCTCATTTACTGTTCCAAGCAGAAACTGCTTTATGATTTCAAAAAGTTGTTCCATTTTATCCCCAGTATTTAGTAAGTTCTTTTTGTATGTATTTGTTTATCTCGTCTTGATATGCGTTGCTTTCAGAATAAAGCTTGCCTTTTTCAATAAAAGAATGTGGTCTGCGCCTTGTTCCGGGAAGTCCGTAGTTCAAGACATAGACTTTCGGAAAAATCCTTGAGCCGCCTTTTGCCTTCGGAAAAATATTAACTTCTGAACTGTTCTTTCTGACTTTGTAGCCGTAGCATTTCAGAAGCTCGCCGGTGCGTTTTTGGATTCCGCTGGCTCTTATTCCAGATTTGATAGCTTTTACCGTTCCTCTGGCGACAATGCGGAGCACTCCAGATTGAATGGATTTCAGGCTTTTTTTAGTACCTTCAAGTGCCTTTTGTGCTCCCTGAACGTCCGCCTCGACAGAAAAAAATACGCCCATTCTAAGCCCCGGTGTTTTTCCTGAAAGCGGAAAGCTGTTTCAGATATGGCGTATAATCCACCACATTGAGGAATGAGCGCGAAACTCCGGGTTCAGAGGCATTGCTTATCCCGATGTTTGCGCCGCCCTCGCTTTGCAGAAGTGTAGCGATTCGTAGGCACGTAAGCCTGAAAAGCTGCTTTGCGTCTTCTGTATATTCTGAATCTTCCGCAATGACTGTTTCCGAATCAAAGCCGACATAATCAGAGATTACACGCTGCGCCGCCCCGATGTAGATATTTATAAGCGCAGCTTCGTCCTCGTCCGATGTGTCCTGGATGATTCCATTGAATTTCTGCAAAAGTGACGGTGAGATTAACATTCCACTGCGTCCTTGTTCTTCAGGAATTCGGAAAAAATCTTTTCATCTGATTCATACGTTCTCCCGGCGTAAAAACAACCGGCAGTGCCGATATAGGTTTTCAGCATCTTGATTTTTGTCTTTTTTCCAGGATTTGGTTCATTTGTTTCTGCTGTTTCTTTGATTGAATCTTTTGTAGTTTTAGCCATAAGTTCCACCTTTAAAAAAGCACAATGGAGCGTTTGCCCCATTGTGCATTAGTTTTTACGACGCTTTCACCGCCAGCGCGAAGCAGTCTTTGTCAGAAATTTGTTTTCCGCTAAAGAACATTGTCGCCTGGAAGTAGGTGTTTGTGTCGCCCTTTACCTTGATTGGCTCAATCTGCATTTCTGCGGCAACGCCAACCGCATAGCGTGAGAGCGGAACACCTACCGCAAGAACAGAGCCCGCAGTTGTCGCAACCGGTGCCTGTGGCTCAAGGCGGATTCTTACGCCCTCAATGGTCTTGTTTCGGATGATTTCCTCTTTCAAGATTTTGATTGTCTCGTCCGCTGTTGTGTCGGCAAGGATTCCAGAGTAGACAGACGGATTCATCACAATCTCAAAAGTTTCATCCTTTGAAAGCAATGAGAGCGCAAGCGTGTGAAGCTCGCGGACTTTGATTGCAGTTCCTGCGATTTCCGTCTTGTTTGCGGAAGCCGCCGCAGAAGTGAAAATACCTTTCATCTTCTTTGCTGTGCCATCGCCGACCACAACGCCCTTGTGCATTACCCGGCGGAACGCCTTCTGAAAGATTCCCGGAAGTTCCGATTCAAGGTTGATTGTGTTCATTGTGAGGGCTTCCGCAGTGATTGGCAGAACCTGCGCGTAAGCCTTCGGCTGGATTTCTGTGACAGAAACGCCCGCGTCTGTGTCGGAAGATACGTTTGTCGCGCCTTCCTCATAGTCTGCCGGGTCTGACATTGGAGCAAGAACCGGGATGTTTGTCGCCGCATTTGCTCCGTAGTAGAAAGTCACCTTGTTCAGGATGTCGTCGTTGTCGGCGATTTCCTTGAAAAGTGTCTTAATCTGGTTGATTGCTCCAGTGCTTCCGATTGTAAGCGAACGTTTTTCGCCTGTCGCAAGTTTGCGCCATTCAGCAGAATCAAAAAGGGCAGTGCGCTCTTCCTTTGGCTTTTCTTCCGGCATTTCAAGCTGTGCAAGCTCGCGTTTTCGCTGCTCAAGTTCCTTTGAGATTTCCGCAGAGCGTTTGTCCAAATCTTCAACCTTGTTTTCCGGGTCAAGATAACTGTCAGCAATTGCACGTTTTTCTTTTGAAAGTTCTTCAATCCGTGCAAGCAATTCTTCCTTGTTCATAGCAACTCCTATAATTTTTTAGAGAGCAAGCGCCCTTAGCCTTGCGCGCTCCCTTTTTTCTTTTTCTTCCTGCTGTTTTTTTTCTTCTTCTTCAGCTTTTTTCTTTGCCTCATCGTCCGCAATGCGTTTCTCCACGTCCTGTAAAACTCCTTCACAGTAGTTTCTTGCGGAGATTTCTGTTCCGTCGTTTGCAGGAAGACTTACGGCGGAAACGTCAAAGAGTTTTGCTATCTTTGTGATTGTCCGCAGATAAACACGTTTTCCGTCTTTATCTGTGTAGCTTTCGGTTCTGTCGTCATCGATTCTAAAACCGAAGCTCATGCGGTTTGTGTAGCCGCCTTTTATCTCGTTGTAGAGCTTGCGCCCTTCCTCTGTGCCGCCCAAGTCGGCGATAATCTTTAAGCCGTGGCTGTCGCTCTGAAGCGTGAGCGTTTTGTTTGAAGTCCGCGCATAGACGCGTCCCTCGTGGTCATACTGAAAAATGCAGTCATCAAGTTTTGTGTCCTTGAACGCGTCCGGGTCTACCTGCTCCATTATGCGGAAGTCATCGTATTCACCCAGACAATAAGGCTCGTTGTAGGTTGTCGCATAGCCTTCAACAATGAAAGAATCCGGGTTTTCCTTTTCCCTTAATTCAACGTTGGGCATTGAGCGGTATTGTCGCCCTTGTATAATTTTTTCCATCAGAGTTTTATTTGCTGGCATTTTTTCCACCTTTTCGTATATAGTCATATAGTCACTTTACTGTTTGTCATCTCCGCCGCCGAAATGCTGGGCGTTCGGATCTGTCGGGTCTGTCTGCTGGGCTTCGTTTTTCTGCTTTGCCATATATGCGTTCTTTGTCTCCTCGTTCCACGGCATCATATTTACCGGCATAAAGTGGCAGTCACCGGCTTCTACCGGGGAGCGGTTCTCCAGTGCGCGCGCCTCGTCAATTGAAAGCAAGCCGTTGTTTATCTGCTTGATTTCCGCGTCGATTCTTTGCGTCAAGGAAACTTTCATAAGTCCGTTATAATCAAACTCGAAATAGAAACGCTCTTCATCCAGAAGACTGTTGATTGCTTCCTGAAACTGCGTTGCCATCGGTTTTACTGCGAATTCATTGAAAAGCGTAAAGGCTCGCTCCAGGTCATCCCATTCAGTCGGAAGCTGGAAAACCTCTGCGACTTCCTCTTTCTGGAATTTCCTGTTCTCTGAAAGTTCAGAGGCTTTGTTGTCTGTTGTTGTTCCAATCTCTGAATATTCAAAGCCTTTTTTCTTCAGGATAGGGCGACCCGCGTTTTCCGCGCCGGAATATTCCCTTTGAAAAGAATCCTTTATCTCTTTTGCCTGCTCAACGGTGATGTTCGGATATGCGCCCTCAATGTCGATTATTGTTCGTTTGCCCAAAAGTCCGTTTGTGAAGCTGTTCTGCGTGAATGATTCAAGTTTTCTTGAAGTGTCGAAAACGCTTTTTACTGCGGTGAAAATGGAGCTTCCGCCGTTGCGTGTTGAATAGTCGAATCTTGACGGAATATAAACCACTGTATCAGAAGTGTAGACATTGCCACGGTAAAGAAAAAGCCGTCTGTTTGTGATTGAATCCCTTGAAAGTTTTACTTCTGCCGGATTTAGGCGGAAAAGTGAAACCGGCTCATTGTTGATTCTGACAACATACCAGAAGCAGCCGCCGTTGAAATAGTCTACTGCGGACTGATAGAAAAAATTAAAGTGGCGGTCGTCAAGGTTCGGCTGTCTCAAAAGCGCATAAAGAGAATTCTTTTTTACTTTCTGCCGTGTCTTTACGTCATAGATTCCGTAGTTAAGCCCTGCGAATTCCGACGCGATTTTATCCAGCGCGGAAAAAGATTTTCCGTCTGTTCCTATGTATGCCGATGAGCTGGAGTAAAAGTCAAAAATATTTGCAGGTTGATTTTTTGCCTGCTTGTTCAGTGTTCTTTTCTTAAACTTAAAAAATCCCATTTTTTCAAAAACCTTTTATATAGTCATATAGTCAGGTTTGAAAAAATTAATGTGGAGCAAAAAAAGGCTTGCCCGGTTGGGTAAGCCCTGGAAAATTCTTATTTATTAAATGCCAAGTCCAGCAGAAAACGGCTTGTCGTCTTTCCTGAAGATGCGACAAGTTTTTTCAGCTCCGCAAGTTCCTCCGGCTGGCACGAAACGGAAAAACTGACACGTTTTAATCCTGTCGCCTTTCTTCCGCCATTAGGATTGGGAACGCCCGGCTGGTGTCCTCTTTTGCGTTTTTCTTCCATCGATTACCCCCATATTTTCCAAGCAACAAAAATAACGATTGCAATAATAATTCCACGTACAACACATTTTATGACAGTCTTTAAAGTGTTTGACATAAAGCCCCCTAAGAAGTAAACTACGGAATAAAGGCACGGCAGTTTTACCGCCACCGTGCCAGCCCTCATTAACTGAAAATCAGCCTGATAATCGCTTCTGCAATTACAGCACTGACAACAGTTATAAGGATTTCGGCTAGAGCCTTGCAGAGTGCTTCTATCACTTTGCGGGCTTTTTTATTGCCGTCTTCCATAGCTTACTCCTTTTAATAAAGATTTCGTTCAGAGCAACGCCCTATGTTTATAATATACACTATTATTTATTTTGTGTCAATACTTTTATAAAAAAAAGACTTGCCAAACCGGGCAAGTCTTAGAAAAACGTTTGTTTTTATTTTATTTAGTTTGTTGCGATTGCAGAAATTCCAAGTTTTTCTATCAAAGATTCCTGCAAGGCTTGGCTAAAATTGACAGAAGCCTTTTCCGCGCGTCTGCAAAGCCATTCTGGAAGAGTTACATTTTTGCGAACGCTTTTTCCGGTGTTTGAAATATCACATTCTATGTATGTCGCAAAATCCTTTCCAGAAGTCTTTATGTCTGTGATTTTGCTTGCTTTTGGCAGAGGCTCGTCTTTTTCAAGATAGCTTTCAAGGTAACAATCAAGGGCTTCTTTTGCGTTCTCCACAATTTCAGCTTCGGTATCGCCCTGAGAAAAGCAGCCTTTCAAATCTGGAAATTCGCACCAATAGCCGTTATCTTCAAAATGGCATACAGCAGGATAAATCACCATATATTCTCCTTGCAGGGCTTCCGCCCTGTCTTTTTTTTCACTTTAAACCGGCTTGTTTCAGAATAGCCGTTTCAAGTCCTTTTTTCATATCCTCGCCGTGAACTGGAATTGTTAGCGGCGGAAAACCGTCTTTTTCAAGCCTGTGGTGGCTTCCCTTGATTCTTACAAGCGTCCATCCATTCTTTTTAAGCAGGCTCAAAAGTTCTTTGTCTTTCATGGTTATAATATAATGCGTATTATACGTATTGTCAATACTTTTATAAAAAAAGGAACGCCATTTTTTAGCGTTCCGTATCAGGGGGTGATTTTTATTTATGGTTTTCGCACCAAAACTTTACGCACTCAACCACAAAGCGCGTTCTATTCATTCCGTTTTTCTTTGCCTGTGAATCTATCAATTCAATTTCGTTTTGCTGCGGTGAAATTTGGACTTTGACGCGTCCGCTTTCAGAAAGTTTTTTTCTGCCAGAACCTTCTCTGATTCCGCCCCTAGGCATTTTTGTTTTCCTTGATTTTTCTCAAATTAAGAAGAATCAGAGAAATTGAATTGCATATAACCGCAATTGCGATAATGATATTAAATAAAGTCTGTGACATTTGACACCTCACAAAATATAATTTATATTTTTACGTGGGTAGTATCAGTACCCACGGACGCTTTGTCAAGCAACAATCTACTTTCTGATTGTAAGAACCACACCGACGATACTTATTATCAGACTAAGTACCGAAACAATAAAACTTGCAAGCTCCATTCTTGCCCCCTGATGATTCTATAATAAAAGGTTTGTACGGTTTTGTCAACCCTTTTTCATAGGATGTCAGGGATTTTTTATTTTATCAGGTCTTTTATTCCTTTTTTTGTTAAAAACTATTGACTAAATACAATGAATATTATATAGTATATTCAGGTGGTTCGTTGAACCGCACAGAGAAAATCTTTGTTAAAGGGAGTAAGATGTGAAGAAATGGTTAAAAAAATACCTGTTAAAAGTACTACTGATACTTATAACAGGTTTAAGCCAAATCCTTGTAGCAGTCATCATTAATCTGATGACCCGCTAACGGGGAACAAGGGCGGCGGTCTTGGTACTTCCGCCTTTGTGTATTCACATTTTACTTCTTAGGGGGCTTTTATGTCAACAGAAAATGAAAAAGAACCTTTATGGGTGAAAATTCTTACAGCGGTTATTCAGGGCGTTGTAAATGCGGTTGTGCTTTTTATCTGTCTTAAAATATTCGGGGTCATTTGATGGAAGAAACAGCGGAAAAACCTAAATACGTTGGCTACGGCTATCATGGCGGCGGACGTAAAAAAGGAAGCGGAACCGGCAGAAAATACAAGACGTTCTCCTTTTCGTGCAGTCCAGAAGAATATGAGCAGATAAGGGCAAGAATTGAAGAAAGCGGGCTTAAACCGTCTCATTTTTTTGTAAAAAAATGCCTTGAATAGTTTTTATGGCGTAACTACTTTTTTGTAGTTACGCTTTTTTGTTTCTTCATTTGTCAGCTCTATTAACTTCTAATGAAATAGTGTGAAAAAATTATTGACAATACACATTAAATGTGTATAATATAATTATGAAGCGTAAAGATTTGGAAAAGAGGCTTAAAAAAGCTGGGTTTGTTCTTGTTCGGCATGGAGGCAGACACGATGTTTTTCAGCGTGGCAAGGATGAAGAACAGCTTCCGCGGCATACCGAAATAAATGAACTGCTGGCAAAAGCTATTATAAAAAAATGGGGTCTTTAAATTATAAATATGCCAAAAAGTGACAAGAATCTTTTCTTAGGGGGCAATATGAAAGTTATTTATCCAGTTATTTTTACAGAAACAGAAAACGGAATTCTTGTGTACATTCCTAGTTTTGATGGAATGACGGAAGGCTCAAACCTTGCGGATGCTGTAGATATGGCTCGTGATTATATCGCAAATGCTTTGTTTGATAAAAATGAAAAAGAATTCCCTGCTCAGTCAGAAACCGCGGATATAGAAAAAAGTCCTTTTTTCACGGCGGGAAAAACGTTTGTTTCTCTTGTTGATGTTGATATTGATTTTTTCCGAATGAAAGAAAAATCCAGAAATGTAAGGCGCAATATTACACTCCCGGAGTGGCTTGACAACATGGCGACAGAAGCTCATTTGAATGTTTCCGAAATTACAAGGGAAGCGTTGAAAACAGTTCTTTGCGTCTAGGCTTACTTTTTCTTATTCTTGAAGTACACTTTGCATTTCTGTTCTTTGTAGTTTTCGCAGTCATGGCACGATAATTTTAATTCATTGTGAAATATGTTTTTTGGGCATACGTAGCCTTTTTCTTCCAGCTGTTGCCTATTGAATTGTTCTTCTGTCATTTCTTAGCCTCCTGAATGTCTTGTGACGAAAGAGAAAGAAGCGGAATCTGTAGCATACCCGCAACCATGTATTCAAACTTTGCGCCCTTGCTTTTCGTCCAGTTTGAAAGAAGATATATGTAGTCGCAGCCGCAAAGCAGTTTTATGTCGCGCCTCATGTAGTCATTCCAGCTCCAGCCGGTTGTGTCCTCTGCCTCGTCCCGCGCAATGGGATTAATCGGCTCATATCCAAGTGAAAGAAGAACGTCCTCCGCCTCATTGAAAAGTTTCTTGTATTCGCTTTCCTCAAGCCCCGTAATTTGTCCGCTTATGTAGACTTTCTTGGGGTTTGGAGTGTCAAGGCATTTGTCAATGTTCATTTTTACCCAGAAACCCGCGATAAAGTCTTTTTCTGATTGTGTTTCCGCCTGATTCTGCCGGGATTTTATTCTTTCCATCAAATCTTGCGGCAGTTCATTGTCGCGGTATTTCTCGTACATTGTTTTTCTCATTCTCTGCCTCCTATAGCATTGCCTTTAGTGTGTCGTAGTCAACCGGCGTGATGACCTGATTGAATTCCGGGTTTATGCTTATGCCATGCGCCATTATTGAGGAAATGACGCCGTCAATCCGCTGGGTGTTCGCCTTTGATTTTTTCATCGGCTTGTAGTTGCCGTTCACGTCCGGGTGAATCTCCACGTTGTTTATCATCCAGAGCATTACCGGGTTGTTGTCTACAAGCACGCCGTCCTTTATGGTCTTTTCGTATGACTGGGTGAGGGGAGAGAGTTTTTTAAGGCTCTGCTCAACCTCTATCAGCATTATGTCCGGGCGTTCGTTTTCTATCGCGTTTATAACTTCGCGTGACTGCCACTTGTCGTAGCCTATGGCGCGTATGTTGTATGTTTCCGCGTCGTCCAGAATATCCCTGATGATATATGTGTAGTCGATTGTCGCGCCCGGAATCGCCGTCACAAGTCCTGATTCAATCCATGCCGGAAAGTTTATGTTCTCTTTCCTGTATCTTGCGGAGATTGTCTTTTCTGGAATGTAGAAACGCTGCTTGTAATAGTCCTTGCCGTCTTTCCTGAACTTCAATGTGAATGCGGTCATATCGTCTACCTGCGACAAGTCCAGCCCGCCGAAGCACTGTAAGCCCCGGAAATCTTCCCAGTCAACCGCAACGTCCTTGTTTTTCTGCCACGTTTCAACTGGAATCCATGATTTTTCACCGCCGCCGCCCCAGATACCGAATGTCTTTGCCTTTAGCTCCGGGATTTTATGCGGTGTAAGCTCCGCGTCGTCAATGTCAGCCTGAATAACTGACGGATCTATAATGTCATAGAGCGACGGATTGGCTTTCTGCCATACAGCCGGATTGTGGTAGTCGTCGTTCTCATCAAGCGCATAGATGACCGCAAAAAAATCTTCCTGCGTCTGCGTTCCGTTCAGAATCCGCTTTGATTTTAGGTTCAGCTCGTAGCATGGGCAGGAAATTTCTGTGTCCGCGGTTGTGATTATCACGCCCTGAGCGTCTTTTTTTGAGCGCATACCGTACTGCATTGATGTAAGCATTTTGTCGGACGCGAACGCATGGTATTCATCAAGGCAAAAGAAACGCGGCTTGAAACCGTCCGCGTCCTTTCCGCCATCGCAGAAAAAGCCCAGCCGTGACTTCTCGCTTGTGTCCTTGAATGTTATGGCAAGAGAACGGCACTCCAGAAGCTCGTTCAAGCCCGGCTCTGCTATTATGATGTCCTTCACTTCCTTAAAAGTCTTTTCCGCAAGGTCATCACGTGAGGAAACAATGTAGCTTTCAGAGGCCTTGTATTTCAGGAAATTGAAGATAATCAGCGGCAAAAGAAGCCCTGTAGTCTTTCCGTTCTTTCTGTTCACTTCAATGTATGCCATTCTGAACCGTTTTCTTTCCGGGGCGGACTTGTACCGCCAGCCCTCAAGCATTGAGAAACAGAAAATCTGCCAAGGAAGAAGAACTATCTCCTGGCCGTTCAGGTCGGACGGCTTGAGTTTCTCCGCGAATGAAAGAACTGTGTCCGCAAATTCCTGATGGTACTCAAACTGAAAATCCGGGGAATTCTGTCTTTTTATGTCTGCAAGAAAACGCTTTATGGCTTTCTTTGTGTATATTCCGGCGGTGATTTTTCCGTTCTGGATGTCCGCGCAGTATTTTTTTAGAATCTCTTTGTAGTCTCTCATTGTCTGCTTCCTAGTAACTGTTGAATGACGCTTTCATTCTTTGTAATTTCCTGCTCTGTCTTTTTGATGTTAAGGTCATCAAGCCTGATTTTTGAGCGCGCCACCGGGCTTATGTAGTATTTTGCGCCCAGCTGGTCAAACTTGTTTGAAAGATTAATCCACCTTTTTTGGATGGTGTCGTAATCCTCATCGAATGGGGAAGTCTGAATAAAGACTTCCTGGACTTCGCGGAGCTTTTGCAGGCACACGCAAAGCTGCTCAATCTGCGGAATGTCTGCGGCGGAAAGAACCCCGATTGAAAGAAGCCCCGATGTTAGTTTCTTCCAGTATTGGCGGCAGTATTTGTCTGTTATGCTTTTCGGACAGCTTACATATGACGCGTCAAGAATCAGGGCTGTTTCCTTAATCGTCTTGTCCGCCGGGGGATTTGCCTTTTCCCTTGTGGTGTTCAACGTTCCCCTGAGAGCTTTTAATTCTGTCGGCAGTCTTGGATTCATCTTTTCCCCCTGCGAAATGTAAATCTCGCGCGAAAATTGCCGGTGTATGGTAAACGCGGCTCAAAAATCACAGAAACACCCCCTACCGGTCAACGCTTTTTCCGTTGCTCCTGCCTTGTCTTTATTGAGTGGCAGGAACAGCACAACGCCTGCAGGTTGCCTTCATCCCAGAACAAATCACTGTTTCCGCGGTGAGGGATTATGTGATCTGTTATTGTCGCCCTTGCTCCGCACCTTGCGCAGAACGGATGAGATTCAAGAAACTGTCTTGAACGCCTGCGCCATGCGGAAGTGTTGTATAATCCGTGGTATTCAGCGGATTTTCCACGTGTCGCGCTGTTCTTCCATTCCTCCGTGTGCTGCCGTTTTCTTGCCTCCGCTATTATCCTGTGCCTTGAACAGTAATAGCCGCCGTCAGAGACAATCGCGGAGCAGCCAGCCCAGCCGCATAATCTAGCTTTCATAATGTGCTTCTCTGTGCTTACGTATGTAACGTAGGCGCGCATACTCACGGGCTTTGGCAAGGCGTTTTTCCCTGTCCTCGGCTGTTTCCGCTTCACGTCTGCGTCTAATCCATTCCCTCATGTAAAGCTGTTTCTTTTCCCGTTTTGTATTGCGGTTGTATTCTTCACGTGCCTTAAAAAGTCTTTTTGTGAACTTGTCGTGGTCAATCCCTGCGATAGCGCACAGAAAATCTAGCCTTTCTGAGCAGGCTCGGTTTTTATTCAGCAGCTCAAAATCTTTTTCCTGAACCGCATTTTTCAGGCAAGTCAGCGCAAGCGTTTTGTATGCGCCGTTTATCAGCCCTGCTTGTTTCTTTGACATATTTTCTCCAGACATTCGCTAAGTTCCCTGCCGCTGTGTACCACAACGGCAACCCCTCCGCAGGCTTTTATATTTGCAATGAACTGTCTCTGCTTCTCAGATACAACTCCGCCGCTTTCCCTCTTGCACTCCACCGCAAGAAACCTTCCGTCCGGGAGAATTCCCAGAATGTCAGAAACCCCGGCGATTGATGAGCGGAAAAAGCCGCCGTTCTTTGTCTCGAACGCGCCTGTGTTCTGTCGCCAGCAGAAAATGCCTTTTTTCTTGAGCAGGAACAGACATTCCTTTAGCACTTCCGCCTCTTTCTTTCCCTTTTGCATTAAAGCTCCTCGTCTGTGTAAGCCAGATATTCCTCAAGTCTTTTGTGCCGGTAGAGTGCCGCCAAGACCCTAAGAAAGATATAGCTTGATGGTGTTTTCATCTTCCAGTTCGGATTTTTTGCGTACTGCATGAAAATATATTCAGTGCAGCCTGTCGCCTTGTAGTCCATTTCGTCCGGGGAAAGATAAAAGCCCTTTTTCTTGCGCTCGCAGAAAATCATTCTTCTGGCACAGTTTGTTATGCTTTCCCAGAGCTCCAGCTTCACTTTCTCGTTTGTCCTGTCCTCAAGAAAACGGCTCTGCAGACTGCCGATAAGTTCGTTGTCCTTGACTTTAACCTTGCGTCTTGTTGTTTTTCCAAAGTCAAATTCCAGTTGAGTCCAAGCCATTATCCTGTCACTATCCAAGCGTCTTGTTTATATTCAAAGTTATGCCTGCAACCTGAGCAGAAAAAACTTTTATCACCCAGTCTGTTCAGCTCCGTGATTTTTGCCCCGCAAGAACAGACACAAGGCAGGGCAATGTCTTTTGTTTTTTTATGAACGTCAGGCGGTTTTTCACCGTCTTTCAGGAAGTTCTCAATGCGGAAATTTGACGGCAGAAAGTCCTTGAAGTTCTTGAGCTTCACGAATTTCTCAAAGTTGAATTTTCCCCGGAACCACATATTCTTTGAATTTGTCACAGAGACATAGTTTTCACATGCCGTTTCAATGTCTTTCTGGTCAAGTCCAGATATATTGTCCTGAATGTAGTCAATGCCGTTTGCGAAGTCCTTTTCTCGGAACTCGTCAAAGTCTTTGTTGCAGCACGGCAGGTCAGCGTCCTTGAAAGTGTCGAAGATTTTTCTAGGGAAATCAGGGGAGGGGGAGTTTTCCGCCTTTTCTGTTTCCCTTTCCCCTTCTACTTCCTTTTCTTCTTCTCCTTCTTCTTCGTTTGTTTGATAGTTGTTTTGATAGTTGTTTTGGTAGTTGTTTTTTTGCAGTGTGTCCGTTTCCTTTTCTTTGGCGGCGTTCCTGTTGCCTTTTGGAGCTCCGCC
The DNA here is from genome assembly GCA_963599585.1 of bacterium. GTDB lineage: Bacteria > Spirochaetota > Spirochaetia > Treponematales > Treponemataceae > Treponema_D. The sequence goes on along the minus strand of CAVBXG010000035.1, from coordinate 3,148 downwards.
TTTCTTTGTGTTCCCGAACACCTCAAGGCTCTTGTCTATTGAGGCTTTCACCGCGGTTATGAAAAGTTTCTCAACCGGGCTAAGATTCTCCACAAGAACGTTCTCAATGCCGTAGCAGTTCAGAATGTACATAAGCCGTCCGTAGACAGCCATATCACCGTTAGCGAATTCCTTCGCCGCGGTGTGGTAGTTCTCAAACATCGTGTATTTCTTGTTACATTCCATATCTTGCTCCATCAAAAACATTCTTGCCCGGATTCTTGCGCTGGCTTGTAAGATGCCACGTTCCGCACGCCTTGCAGAAATAGCACCTTATAGGCTTCTTTGCGTGTTTCCGTGAATGTCTGCTTTTTTTTACAGCCCCGGAAGCCCTTTTGTAAGAGAAACAGAGTTTTCCTGTTGCGGGGCATATTGCCCTGTTGTCATCCGTGCCAGACAATTTTTCCCTTGAAAACATCTACCAGCACCCGGACACTAAAAGGGTATCTCCTCGTCGTTTATAGGCGGCTCGGCGGGCGTTGCCGGTTTTATCTCCGGCTGCTCGAAGCCTTCCTTTTTAAGAAGATGACACTGTATGTCAGCGACAACTTCCTTCTTCTTTGTCTGCGGGTTGTACTTGTAATGGTCAAAGAGTGCCGCGCCCACGTGGTTTACCCAGTCCTGCGGATTTGTAGCCGTGTACAGAATCCCGAAACAGTCCATAAGCCTTGAGAGCGACTTGTCGAAATACTGCCCCTCAACAAGGTAATGTTTCAGCTGCTCGCCGTTGGAATTCTTCACGTTGCAGGTGATGACAAGCATACGCTCGCCGTTCTTTGTCGTGGACTCCTCAACCTTCTTGATGCACATAAGGTTTACACCCTCCGCGCAGTCAAATACCGGTTTTCCTTCCTCGTAGGAAAAGTTGTTAAGCCAGCTCATGTTTTTTCCCCCCTTAAAATATCTCGTCCGGCACAACTGCCGCTGTCTGTGTTGTCTTTGGTACTGCCGTTGCGGGTTTAAGCTGTTCATCCGGCGGTGTTATGTTCCGTATTTCCGGGGCTGTCTCCGCCTCAATCTCATCAGGTGAATATATTCCGGCAAGTACATCCGGGAACGCGTCACGCAAAGCGTATGAAAGCGCACGGTGTTTCAGCATACGCGCCGGGTAGTTCTTCCAGTTGTCCTTTTTGTCTAGCCCTGCCTTTTGCGCCATCTCCATTGTGAATACACCGCGCACATCTTCCTTGTAGTTGGCGTTTATGCGGTGCACGATACATTCAGCCCGCTTGTCGTCCTGGCAGACCCATTCAACGCCGCCGTATTCCTTTGAGTGGCGGACTATCGCGTGCATGACGTCAGTGCCAAGCGTAGGCTTGCCGTTCACAACCGCAATGTTGTTCACGCTTACCATCGGCGAAAGTCCAAGCTCGTAGCCGTACTGGAGCGCGACACAGACCCTTTCCGCTGTATCCATTCCTTTAGGCATAAGCCCGGAACCTGCAAGAATCTTGCTCATCTGGTAACGGTTGTTGAATGTGTCAGGCATCATCGTTGACGCGGTAATTTCCGAAACCGCTTTTGTTTCTTCTTCCATTTTTATTTTCCTTTTTCTGTTAGAGTACAAAGCGCGGGCGCACAAAGCCGGTCGCCTTGCCCGCATATTCGTAGTCGTCCGCGCCAAGGCTGTCTATGCCGTAGAAACCCGCGGAAGATTCTTTTCCGTACGGTGTTTTCAGCCAGCACCAAATGCTAAAGTCCTCGTCCTTGTCAAACGCGGCTCTGTTTTTCCCGTTTCTGAAGAACGGAATGGGATTTTCCCCGAACACCTCATCTTTTGAGAGCAGTGAGACTTCTGTCGCAGGAATTCCGGCTCTTGCCATTGCAGGCATAAGGCTCAGATTAAGATAATTGCAGAGCTGGGTGTCCTCCCATTCCTTTGTATTGTTGTTGTCAGCTGCTGAGCGGAAAAGCCCGTGGTTAAAGAGCAGATACAGTTTTCCGTCCCTTATGTCGTATACAGTCGCGGTGTCCTTTATAATCTGCGTGTCAAACCGCATTGTGTCCTTTCCGGCTATTGTTGTTTCTGGAACAGTGACTTCAGGAAGAACCACCGAATCCCCGACTCTTACATTCTCCCTGTTCTTCAGAAGCCCCGGAAGCGTGTATGTCTTTTTAACGTCCACAATCCCCATCTCGTGCTCAGTCCTGATTCTGTAGCCGCGCCCGCGCACACAGATATTTACGTTCTTTATGAATACTTTTCCCATTTTTAAGCCCCCAAAATACAGATTCTGAAAAAACTTATGAAAGTCATAAGCGCGATGACAACCGCCACCCATGCGATATAGTCCGCGGTCTCAAGTTCCCTTGTCACTCTCCATGTGTTTCTTCTTACCTTTTTTGCGATTTTTCTCATTTTCTTTTTCCCCCGGTTGAAAATGTGCCGTCTGTCCGGCTTGTCAAGCGTCTTTCCGCTTTGCCGCTATAAATCCATCCCTTGGCGGAATTATTCCCCACATAGCCCAAGCCCGAACGCCAGAATGTCCGACTCCTCCACGTTGAAATACTTCGCAAGTTTCTGGAGCACCTTGTCCGTTGTCGGGAAGCTCTCGCCGTTTGCAAGCCTGTCCATCTGCCTTTGCGATATTCCTGTGAACAAGGCGACCTTCTTTGTGTTCGCCCCTGTACGTTCAAGCATTATTGAAAGCCCCCTTCCGAAAACTTCTTTTGCCGTCATATCCACCTCCATTGACCCTAAAAAGGGCAGTCCCGGCTTGTAGTCTTAACCAGAACCGCCCAGAGGAAAAAAACACCCGTTCCACGCGGATAAAACGGGCAGGAAAGACTACTAGACCTGCCTATTTTATTTCTATTGCTTTTCCTAAAGCTCCTTCAGGAACTCCAGAAGCTCCGACTTTATGAAAAGCACCTTCGCCCCAAGATGATGGTTCGGGATCTTGTTTTTCCCGACCAGTTTGTAAAGGAAATTCGGCGTTACCTTCAGGAACTCCGAAGCCTCCTTGACCGTGAAAACCTCTTCCTTTTCAGTGGTATCACGTGTCGCCGCGTCTAAGAATTGCTCCATATCCATTTGTTTTTTCCCCTTGTTTCTAAATTCCGCTGTCAAGCGGAATTTATTGATACTATAGTATCAGCGCGAAACTTA
>CAVBXG010000034.1:0-26402 GCA_963599585.1 bacterium | reverse complement strand
GAGCGCATATCGTGCACAGTGCCTGCATGATGCAGGGAAGAAAGTTCCGGGATTAGAATTTAATAATTAAAATCTTAATTCAATTACTTCAAATAAGCACCGTCTTTACCGATTTTACCATCAACCTCGCAAGAATCTGTTTTTAAGACGTAAACGCGCATATTTCCTCTTCCAATAGAATCCGTTGTGATTGTTCCATTAGAATTTATTGTTTTTCCTGTAACAACTTCAATGTAAGTTCCGCTTGGAAGTCCTGTAAATGTTGCGCCACCATTAATTGCAACAGCCGCAAAACTGTCAACGTCATTGTCTGTATAGCGACGCTTAAATGCAATTGAACCAGAACAACCTTCTGTTGAATATTGCCCTTTTCGCAATGCTGGAATTGCACGACGGATTTTGTTCAGTCGAATAATATGCTGAGAAAGCTCATAATTTAAGGTTTCTGCAACAGTACCACTCGCAGTGTATTCACCAAAATCTGTAGCCGTTACAGTTCCTTCCAAATGGTCTCCATAATAAGCACGTCCAGATTGTGCATAAGGAACTTTATTTCCATTTGTATATGGTTCAATCTGCATTCCCTTTTGAAACTCAATTTCTGTTCCATAATATACACATGGAATTCCTCTGAATGTAAATATAAGATTTAAATTACTTGCCCACTCCTGCGTTCCACCACTAAATCGCTTATAAAGATAACCACCTTCATTTGGACCATAATCATGACTATCTACATAAGTTACATTATAAGTAGCATCATTAAAATATTTATCCTCTTCAGAGGCAACAGCATAAGCACTTTCAGCAGAACCAAATTTGTGATGCATATAAAAATCTATCATATCAAGCCCGCTAGATTTACTTCTATCTGGAGTATGATAAACATTACCTTTTAAGAATGCATTTTCACTTGTAGGCTGAGAAGAAACATCCAAATTATCATTGTAATGTTTATAAACGGTATCTTCATTAGTCTTCGGATCGGTTTCACTCCATGAATAAGAATCATCATTGCCTTTCCATGTATAGAATGGAACAGAAATCGGAGGCTTATTATCATTCCAAACTTCATTACGAAGAACACATCCTTCTCCAAACATAAAGAAATCTTTGCCCATTTCTTGACCTGCTGCCTTGAAATACGGAAGGAATTCTTTGTTAAAAGTAAGACGGCTAATATGCTTTACGGTATCAATTCGGAAGGCATCAACCCCCATTTCTATATATTTTATATACGCATTTCTGATATATTCTGCAACTTTATGATTTTCTGTATTAATGTCAACACAGTCTCCTGCCATCTGACCTGTCTGAACAGTATATCCTTCCCACTGAATTGACTTTTCATGATGATAAGCACGTTCTGTATCGTAATCATCTTCTTTCATCGCTCCCATTCGGATTGTTTCATATTGTATTGAACCAGACAAATTAAAATAATCAGAATAACCATTTTTAGACATAAAATTATTAACACAACTAAGTCCATATAATGGGTCAGAAAAAACAGCATTGCTTTTATCTGTTGAAAATTTTGTTATAAATGCAGTAACACCATCACTTCCAGGAGTTTTATTAGAAGTATCAAATACTCTAAAGAAACCATGCTCACCAAAATTGGAAGTATGATTCAATACAATATCCTGAATAACTTTAATTCCTTTTTCGTGACAAGCGTCTATCAATTCTTGATATGCTTCCATCGGATCTTTTCCAATACCAGCATAGCGTGGATCAACTTTTTCAAAGTTTGAAGCGTGATAACCGTGATAATCAAGCCCTGAAGAATTTTCAACAACAGGAGTAATCCAAATTGCAGAAAAACCAAGAGCCTTTATATAATCAAGTTTTTCTATAAGACCTTTAAAATCACCTCTCCAACCAGGATCTTTAAGAGTTATAGAATTAAAACAACTTTCATCATCCCAACAATATGCATTATTTCCCGTATCCCCATCATAGAACCTAGTTGTCATCAAGAAGTAGATTGTCTCATCGCGGAAATCGCCGCTTGATTGTGCCTGCTCGCGGACTTTTACGGTTTTTGTAACGGTTTCAGAAGCTGCGTTTTCGTCATCCGTTACAGAAAGACTGATTGTAACCTCGCCTGCAGAAGAAGGCATTTTTACTGTGATTTTGCTTGTTCCGCTTCCACTTGAGATTGTTGCACCGCCGGAAACGCTCCATGAATAAGATTTTATAGTTCCACCATTCTGGTCGTAAGAAGAATCTGCATTGAATTCTTTTGTTGAGTCGATTTTTGCATACGAACTTCCAGAAATTACCGCAACTGGAGGAAGATTTGCATTCTTTGTTGTGAGCGACAAAGTTTTTGTTTCAGAAGCATTGTTTGCCGTGTCATAGGCAACAGCTTTAAGCGTATAAGTTCCATTTTTTACAAAAGCGGTATTCCATTCACAAGTTGCAGTTGCTGAAGTTCCGCTTACTTCCGCTGTGCCGATTTCTTTTCCGTTAGTTCCATCAATAGAAAAAATAACTTTTTTTAACGCGGAATTGTCCGTTACCGATGCAGAAAGAGTTACAGTTCCGCTTACAGTGCCAGAAGCACTAGAAGTGAAAGCAGAAATTACCGGCGCAACAGAATCCTCTGGATTTCCGTCGTACCAGTTTCCATCTTTGAACCACCATTCACCGGCAGTTCGGGAAAGGTCTCCAGACACTTTTGAATCCCAATTATTTGCAGAAAGGAAAATCATATTTGCAGAAGTAGCACCTATTGTATATCCATACCAGCCATCTGCTTCTTTTTCCATTGATGTGAATGTAAATTTATCAACACTTGTTCCAGAATCCCATATATAAATATATGGAGCTTTCGCATGCACAATAATCCTGTCATCAATAACAACTCTATCAAAAGCAATTTTTACTGAACCATCGTTTGTGATGCTGATTGTATGCTCGCCGCCGCTAGTGAAAGTTCCGTAGGCAAATCCTTTTACCGCCCCTGTTGCGTCAACCGCGTAAATCGGCCATGTTCCAGGTGCAACCTTCAAAGTTCCGCTGGAAGATTCCGCAGAAATTGTCTGGATTTCAGAAGATGGGTCGCCAACGTAAACTTTGCAGCCAGAAATATTTTTTGTGCTTAGAGCTACGGTTGCCGCGTCAAGTTTGTATTCAGAGGAAGATTTTAAACCACTGCCCCCCCCACTCGCATAATCCGAAGCGATTTTTGCCGCATTCACAAAAGGAGCTGAAACATCAACTGGAATCGCCGCCTTGATTTTTGAAATATCAGAAGAATCAATTGAAGCTATATTTTTTCTGCTTGATAAAAGGGAGGCAAAAACGTTTCCAAGTGCAGTTGAACCCCAATTCACGGTAACAGAAGTTGTCTTATCAGCCTCAACATCGCAGATTGCACGCAAAGTAACGCCGTTCAGTTTTCCGTTTGACGAGCTAAAAGCCTGAACTGTTATAATACGATTTTTTCCGGTAGGGATTTTTTCAACAGAAAGTTTTCCAGCTCCTCCAGAAACCTCGCTTCTTCCAGTCGGCTCAGAACCATCCTTAATTCCTGTTCCTGTAACAGTTGCAACCGCATAGGAAATATCATCTGCAAAAATGGCACGCCCCGCGTCATTTATAGAAACAGAACCAAACGCACCAGAACCTTCCGAGTCGGAACGTTCATCCAGAGAATTTGAACAACCTGCCAGCAAAACTGCAAACGCAGACAAAACCAACAGGAGGCTTTTAATCCCCAGCTTTTTCATAGTGTCCTCCACCGCAGAATTCAGCATGACGGCTTTTCCCGCACCATCAGAACACGCTCCTAAACGTGGCTGAACCTGCAAACACATCTTTATTTTTAGAATCTCTTACCGAATTGGTTAGTTATAGAAAAGTTATTTGAATATTTTTATTCCACTTTTTAACATGATTTAATGTTAAGGCTGAATTGTTAATAAAGCAAATAAAAAAATGTTATATCTATGGAAGAAAAATCGGCCTAGACTGCAAAACTGTCTTTCTGCTGTTTTTCCTGGTTCATTTCGGTTATGTACATGATAAAGTAGTCTTCCAGCGTTTTTTTAGGTCCAGGAAGCTTCATTCGGTCGCGCGCGCGGGCATCGTCACGGCGGACTGTGTACAATGAATAAAAATCGCGGTAGTCAAGTCCGGCATCGGCTTTTACGTGCTCGCCCAAAAAAGAAGAAACATCATCACGATTAATAGAAGAAATTCCTCGCTCCCGCAAAATACTTTTCAATGTTGCAATTTGTTCCGTGGAAATTCCAAAAAGGAATTCCTCCATCGCCTGCGTTACTTCTGGAATCTGAAGTTTGCTTTTTATGAACGAAATCCACTGCTCGTCCATCTGCATACTCATCATTATAAGCTCGCTGGTTCCCATCATTGTGCCAAAAGCCGGGGCAAGACGGCGGCGCGCGCTCCAGACCTGCTGCAAAACCGGCGCAACGGATTCAATTGTCTGGTCGTTGCGGTGCTCCCACAAAAGCAAAAGCGAAAGCCCCCAGCTTCTTCTAAATTCAAGCGGAAGAGAACCGTCATTTATCAGGTCAATGTAAACGTCCTCCGCAAGAAGCGTAAACATCATAGTTACAGTTTCAAGCTGAAGAGCCTGCGTTATGGATTTTGGCGCACCAATCTGCTCGCTGATTTTTGCAATTGAAGAAAAAGTATGGATTTTTGCGACCATATAGCCTTTTCCCAGAATCGCCTTTGACGGAAGCTGAAGAGTTGTATCGCCTTTTGCCTGGTGCTTTACAAGAGAATCAATCAAAAGCTGAGGCGTGCGGATTCCACCCGGCAAATCGTGCCGTTCCAGCAAAGACGGAAAACGCGCAACAGATTCCGCAAGCCGCGTAAGATCCTTCATCCGGCTTTCTATCACTTCAAGACGTTCCGGGGCTTTTTCATTTAAAAACGGAATAAACTGATTGTAAAGAATTTTTTCCTTTGGAGTAAGAATTACAATCCCTTCATCCTGAACTTTTTCAACTTCCGGCTCAGCATCATAAAAATCTGAAAGAGAAACTTCTGTAAATTTGCTATTTTCGTGCGCGTCGGACATAACTTTAACATTATACACCAGAATTTCAGTTTTTAAAGAAAAATCGAAAAAAGAATGAAAAATTTATATAATCTAAATTAGACTGAAAATCGAGTTTTTTATAAAAAAAGATAAAAGCGTAAGCGGATTTACAATTTGTGAAGACTTTGTGCGATAAAAAAGATTAAAGTTGCAAAGCAACCCCAATGAATACAAGCGAAGCGCGAGCACAACCGTCTGGAGCAAATTGGAAATCCGCTGAAAGCGATTTTTCACAATTCATAAAAACTCAATTTTCAGACAAATTAATAAAACCCGAAATTTGAACTACATATTCAGATTCCAGTATTTTCTTCCGATAATCAAAATATGAAGAAATGTTTTCTTATTTTATCAGTATTTTTTACAGGTTTTTCGTTTTTTGCGCAGAGCGGGCTACTTATAAAGCCAGAAGACATTCGTCTTGTGCCGGAAGTGAGCAACAGTTTCAGCGAAATTCAAGGTTATCATCTTTTTGTAAAAAAACTTCCGAAAGTTGAATCGGTAATGCTTGTTGAAACCACAAAAGATCCGGCCGGAAAAAACGACAGTTACGCTTACCGCGCACTGGAATACAACAAAATCAACGGAGATGAAATCCGCTTTCTGAACGGCAAAAAACTTGAGTCTGAATATTCAAAATTCAGCCTGATTGACTCAACGCCTGAAGCAGACGAGCAGTTCGGGGAAGCATTTCACATCTACATTCCGCACCAGATGCAATACGGCTATCCATGGTCGAGGAACGGAAAAGTCACAATCGGCAGGGGAACTTTTATAAATATCCGCGCGTTTGAAAAAAAATACGCGGACTACACCGGCGAATATTACGACAACGCCTATATGTTCGACCTTGGACCAAAAGTAAAAATTCCGCATGAACAAAAACCTGAGCCAGAAGAACAGCCGGAAAAAGAAGAAATTCCGATTCTTACAGACGATTACAATCCGGTTGCAAGCGCAAAATTCAGCGAGATTTCAGATTTTCTAACATATTCAAAAGGACCAGAGACAATCGTTGATGACATTATGGCTGCCCTTAACAATATCAATCCAAAAAATATGGTCGATGTTGTTTTTGCGATTGACGCGACCGGCAGTATGAAGGACGACATTGAACAGCTCAGAAAAGAATGGATTCCGCAGCTCGTTGATTCCCTGAAAGATTTCAAGGACATAAGATTCGGGCTTTTGCTTTACCGCGATTACGGCGACAACTTTAAATACAAAAATCTTCCGGTTAAATTCTTTGATTTTACAGAAGATATTGGAATTTTCAACAAGAATCTGAACGGATTCAAAATAAACGGAAAAGAAGGCGGTGACATTCCAGAAGCTGTCTACGAAGCCCTTTACGCCTCGCTGGAATTCTACACATGGCGAAATGACGCCCAAAAGAAAATCATCCTTATTGGAGACGCAGAACCGCACCCGACTCCGCGCGGAACAAAAAAATACACAAAAGAACTTGTCCAAAAAATCTCGGCAGAAAAACAGATAAAGATTGACGCAATAATCACGCCGGACGAAAAATACAAGCGCGGAAGATAAACTGCCTGAATTTCTAGAAAGCAGAAAATTTGATTGACAAAATCGCCAGTTCTTTATATATTTTAACAAAGCAACGCCATACTTTCTTGTATGGTTATGAGCCACGCCTGTCGTGGCTTTCTTTATTTATAGGAGAAACATGGCTAGAGTAACATTTTATATTGACGGTTTTAATTTCTACTATGGTATAAAACGCTCTGCAAAAGCTGATAGCAAATGGTATAATGCATATTGGATTGATTTAGTAAAACTTTTTAGCGGATTTATTTCTCAATCTGATGTTATAGAAAAAATCATATACTTTACAGCCTCTCCTTTGAGTTCAGGAAAAAACCAAAGACAGAGTGCTTTCCTAAATGCAAATAAAATTATAAATGGAAGCAAATTTGAAGTAACTCGCGGAAAGTATCTTGAAAAACATATAATATGCCCATATTGCAAAGGTGACATATCTCGTCCAGAAGAAAAAAAGACAGATGTAAATATTTCCGTAAGAATGATAAATGACTGTATACACAACAATACTGATACAGTCATTCTTGTAAGTGCCGACACGGACTTAATACCACCTCTTGAGCTTATAAAGAAAGATTTTCCAAATAAAAAAATAAAAGTTTACTTTCCGCCTTCAAATTACAGTCATGATATGGTTGCGACTCTATTGAATTGGAAAGTAAAGCCAATACTGTTAAAAAATAACTACAGGCGATTTGAAAATGCAATAATGCCAGATAGTATAGATAACGGTAAATATAATATTCCAACAGAATGGAAATTAAGACAAACTGTCTAAAAATGAAAACTAACAGCTAAATAAGTGATTTGTAACAGAAATGGCAGCCACTTTATGGAGAATATTCCACAAAGTGGCTGCCATTTAATCATTCCTGCTCAAGCATCGCTATATCGTGCACCGTGAAAGCCAAAATTATCTTTGAACTGTTCCAGAATGAATTTTTTCCGCTGTTTCGGAATCTGTAAGAAGGCGCACAAGTTCCATCGCAAACTGCTCGGCTGTTCCGGCTCCGCGGCTTGTGATTACATTTCCGTCTGTAACAAACGGTTTTTCTGAGCAGTGAACGCTGCCTTCCATAACTTCAGAAACAGAAGCCTCACCTGCGCAGTACTGCTCAACATTCTTTTCCATGTCTGGATAGCAAGTCCATTTTCTTCCTTTAAGAACACCGGTTTTTGCAAGAACAACAGCCGGCGCGGCGCAAATTGCGGAAACAAATTTTCCTGCGGCAGAGCATTTTTTTATGTATGCAGTGATTTCTTTGTTTGCGGCAAGATTCGCCGAGCCAGTCATTCCGCCCGGAAAAAAGATTAAATCCGGCAAGGCTGAATCCGCAGTAAAATTCGCCTTGAATTCGTCAAAATTCATGTCTGCAATAACAGGAATTTTGTGCGAACCAATAACAATATACGGATCGTTCATTGTCGGGCTTGGAACAGCAACTGTTGTAACTTCCACCTGATGGCTTCTTCGCAAATAATCAACAGGCGTAAGCGCTTCTATCTCCTCAAAACCATCTGCCAAAAAAACAAGTGCGTTTTTCATAATAACTCCAGACTAACAATTAGCGGGCAAGAATCTCTTTAAGTTCAGGAAGTTTTTCCAGCTCTTTCTTAAGAGATTCCTCGCGCGCCTTGTTTACATAATCCTTTGACTGGAACGAATACTTAAAGTTCGTGTGAACATCGTAAGTTCCTTTCATAAGCGCATAAGCGTCCTCAGTCATTACAAGCTCTTCGTCTGTAGGAATAACAAAAATCTTTACTTTTGAATCATCCGCGCTGATTAAAGTCTCAGCATTTGAAGTATTTGAAAGCGCATTTTTCTTCAAGTCCATTTTTACGCCCAAAATCTCAAGGTTTTCTGTGGCAAGTTCGCGGATTCTTGGGGAATGCTCGCCGACACCAGCTGTAAACACAATAGCATCAACCTTTCCAAGTGCAGCAGCGTAAGCACCGATTGTCTTCTTGATTCTGTATCCTTCCATCGCCTGACCAAGCTTACAAAGTGCATCGCCCTCTTCAGCGCCTTTTTCAACATCACGGCGGTCTGTGTACTTTCCTGTAATTCCAAGAAGACCAGATTTTTTGTTCAAAGCCTTATCCATCTCGTCAATGCTCATTCCAGTTTTTCTCATAATATAGAACGGAAGAGCCGGATCAAGGTCGCCGGAACGGGTTCCCATAACAAGACCAGCAAGCGGAGTAAGACCCATAGTTGTATCATAGCACACACCGTTTTTTACAGCGCAGCAGGAAGCACCGTTTCCAATATGGCAGATGATAAGATTTGTGTCCTTAGGCTCTTTTCCCAAAAGGGCAGCGGCACGTTTTGCAGTGTAAAGGAAAGAAGTTCCGTGAAAACCATATTTTCTTGCGGCATATTTTGTATACCATTCACGCGGAATCGCATACATGAACGAACTTTCAGGCATAGTCTGGTGCCAGGCAGTATCCATAACAGCAGCGTGAGGAACATTCGGCAGAACTTTCTGAGCCGCCTCGATTCCCATAATGTTTGCCGGCATGTGGAGCGGTCCCAAATCAACAACAGAACAGAAAGTCTCCAGAACCTCCGGAGTAACAATGACAGACTTTGTGAATTTGTCACCGCCGTGCAAAACTCTGTGACCAACAGCGCCAATAACGCTCATATCTTCAATAACACCAACATCTTTATCAGTGATTTCCTTAAGAATAAGCTCAATCGCCTCTTTGTGGGTCGGGCACGGACTCTCAAATTCAATCTTTTTTCCATGCGCCTTGTGAGTAATGCAAGAACCTGTGTCACCAATTCGCTCAACAACACCATTCGCCATTACAACCTTGTTGTCCCAATCATAAACCTGATATTTTGCAGAAGAAGATCCGCAGTTAAGTGTTAAAATTACCATTTTTTTCCTCTAAACCTAAACATTAAAATAGAAGTAAATATAGAACATTGTAGAACTTTAAACAAAAATAGAAAAGGGCGGACATTAAACTAAAAAACAGATGACTAACAATAAAAAGAAATCACATGAAAATAATCTTTCCATTTTGAAATTATCTCAAAAGAACGAACTTCAATGACACGCATAATCTTATTTAAAACAACAGCAGGAATTTTTGAATTATTATTCGCAAGTGAACATTTTCCACTCTTTGTTATCCATATTTTAGTTGCATTAGGAACAGGACTTCCTTCTGAAACATGAACATGAATTGGCTCAACAGGATTATTTTCATTGGTCCAAAAATAAACCCAATAGGAACCAAGCTTAAAGACTTGAGGCATTCAACAAACCTCCTGTCTGAGAAAATTCCAAAATAAGATGCGCTTCTGATGTGACAATATCCTTTATATAATCCAATTCTTTTTCTGTATAGCCGACAACATCAGTCCATACATTTTCAGGCAGAAAGCAAGTCGCATGCTTAAAACCAAGCTTTTCATCTGGAGTTTCAATATAGACTTTAACTTTTCCATCTTTCATTTCAGAATGAACAATTTCTGTATTATCTGGCAAAGTCATAAATGGATATACCATATAGCACCTCCGTTTTTTAATGATAACATCACTCTTATATCTTTTCCACCAGAAGACACGTGCCTTCAACAATCGCCTTATGTTCTTCCGGGGCAATGCGCGCGTAAAGAGAATTTGGAGTGTCGTCCGGCAGAACCGGAACTTTTTTTTGTATAAGAATTTTTCCACCGTCACATTCGCCGTTCACAAGATGAATTGTGCAGCCGCTTTCTTTTTCACCGACGGCAATAACCGCCTCGTGCACATGATGCCCCCACATTCCTACTCCGCCAAATTTCGGCAAAAGTGCAGGATGCAGATTTATAATCTTATCAGCATATTTTTCAATTATTTTTCCAGAAAGAACCGTAAGCCAGCCAGCCTGAACAATTCCTTCTACACCAAATTCATTGCAGATTTCAAGAACCTTGTCGCTTACAGCAATGCGCTTTTCTTCCCTGCTGGCTTTTTTTGCATTTTCCGCGCCCATAACAGCATAAGGACTTGTGATTCTGGTTGGAATTCCAGCCTTTGCAGCCCGCTCCAAGGCAAACGCATCTTTATGGTCGCTGATTACAACCGCAATGCTGTAAGGACAATCCGCATTCTCTTTCTCAAAATCAATCAACGCCTGAAGATTCGTTCCACCACCAGAAACCAAAACCGCAATCTTTTTCATAAAAAATCCTCGTGAAAAATTTTCAATTTCAGTTTACATGGAATTTTGGAATGTTACAAGAAAAGGAATTTCAGTAAAAAAAAAGTTCCTGCCGTAAAAACAACAGAAACTTTCAAAAATCTCATAAGTTTAAAGCAGGACAAAACCGCTTTCGCGATTTTCCCTATCTACACGTTCGCAAAAACCTGCGCCACTGCTCGGAAATCGCTCACTAATCCTCGAAAAGGACTTTTTCCTTCTGGGTTTCGGCTTTGCCTTCTGCGTATGTGACGCGGCCAATCTTGTAGGCTTTCATGTCCGGGCAGTCATCGCGGTGGTATTTAGAGGCATTCGCATTGAACATTTCAATTATTTCATCTGCGTCCTTGGCTTTTACCGCAAGAACAAATCCGATTCCCATATTGAATGTGTTGTAGATTGTGTTCAAGTCTGCACCGCGGCGGATAAGTTCACCAAATACAGGTGGAATATCCCAGCTAGAGCGTTTGATTACAGAAATCAGCTGCTTTTTTCCGTCTTTTGCCTTTGAATACATTCTTGGAATATTCTCGTAGAATCCGCCGCCTGTAACGTGAACCATTCCATGGACTGATTTTTTATATTTTGCCAGAACTTCCATAACCGGTTTTACATAAATGCGTGTCGGTGTAAGCAGAACCTCACCGATTGTCTTTCCTGTTTCTTTTCCGTCCATAAGGAAAGGCTCATTTGGATTTGGAACGAGTTTTCTTACAAGGCTGAATCCGTTTGAATGAACTCCGGTTGAAGAAAGACCGATAAGAACATCACCTTCCGCAATGTCCTCGCCAGTAATCATGTCATTCTTTTCGCCAACGCCAACGCCAAATCCTGCCAAATCATATTTTCCAACGTCATAGAAACCTGGCATTTCAGCAGTTTCTCCACCAAGCAAAGCGCATCCAGTCATAACGCATCCGTCTGCAACGCCCTTTACAAGATCCGCCGCAACTTCCGCCTCAAGTTTTCCGCATGCAACATAATCAAGGAAGAACAAAGTCTGAACGCCTGAGCACAAAATGTCGTTTACGCTCATCGCAACGCAGTCAATTCCCACAGTGTCATATTTTTTCATCTGGAACGCAATGTCAAGTTTTGTGCCAACACCGTCTGTTCCGCTGACCATTACAGGATTCTTATAACCTTTCGGAATTTCAAACATTCCGTTAAAGCTTCCAAGACCAGTAAGAAGACCAGGAATTGCAGTTCTTTTTGCATGTTCCTTGTACTTATCAACAGCGCGATAACCTTCTTCCACATCTACACCAGATTCTTTGTAACTAGCCATATCTTATGGTCTCCTAAAAAATAATATTTTGTCTCAATTTCAAGATTTCAATCTGAATAAAATCCCAAAAACGATATTAGTTCACTTTTTTTTCTATAAGTTCGCCAGGAACCCGCATTGGATATTCACCTGTAAAGCAACCTTTGCAGAATCCATATTGAGCCGGATTGCAGGCACGCAACGCCTCGAACATTCCATCCACAGAGATGAACGCAAGCGAATCTGCACCGATTTCCTTGCGGATTTCCTCTACATCATGCCCGGAAGAAATAAGCTCTTCCTTTGTAGGCGTGTCAATTCCAAGGTAGCAAGGGAATTTTACCGGAGCTGAGCTTACGCGGAAATGAACTTCCTTTGCGCCTGCCCTGCGAAGAATTTGAACCAGGCGGCGGCTTGTAGTTCCACGCACAATCGAATCGTCAATTACAATCACGCGTTTTCCGTCCAAATCGCTTTTCAGCGCATTAAGCTTTACAAAAACCATATTCTCACGCGCCTGCTGGTTTGGAGCGATAAAAGTGCGTCCAATATATTTGTTCTTCACAACGCCCATCGCATAAGGAATTCCTGATTCCCTTGAATAACCGATTGCGGCGCCAAGCCCGGAGTCCGGAACGCCCACAACAACATCAGCTTCAACCGGCGATTCTTTCGCAAGCTGTGCGCCCATCTTGTATCTGGCTTCCTGAACAGGAATATCATCAATAATTGAATCCGGGCGCGCAAAATAAACATACTCAAAAATGCACGAACGTTTTGAAGTCTTTTCCCCAAACTCAAAAGAAAGAACGCCGTCCTTGTTGATTATAACAATCTCGCCAGGATGAATGTCCCGCACAAAAGTTCCGTTGATTGCGTCAATCGCGCAGGACTCGCTGGCAAGAACCCATCCGCCCTTCACCTGACCAAGGCAAAGCGGCCTGATTCCGTTAGGGTCACGCGCGCCAATCAAAGCGTCTTTTGTCATAACGCAAAGCGCGAACGAGCCCTTTATCATCTGGATTGTGTCTGTAAGAGCACGCTCAAGTCCTTTTTTGTAGCCCCGGGCAATCAGCTTTACAATAACCTCTGTGTCGCTGGAAGAATTGAACGCAGCTCCAGTTTCCTCAAACATATCGCGGAGCTGAACGTAATTCACAAGCTGACCATTATGGGCAACCGCAACCGGGCCAAGCTTTGACTGAATCAGCATCGGCTGCGCATTCTCAATAGTCTTTGAGCCGGAAGTCGCATAACGCACATGGCCAATCGCAAGATGCCCCTGAAGCTCCTGAAGATGCTCCAACTTAAAAACATCAGAAGTAAGCCCCATCTGCTTATGGATTTTCACATCGTTTCCGTCAGAAACACAGATTCCCGCGCTGTCCTGACCACGGTGCTGCAGCGAATACAAGCCGTAATAGCACATCGTTGCGGCATTCATCTGGGATTCAGCTTCAGCATATTTTGGATCATCAGGATTCATGTAAACGCCGATTACGCCACATTCATCATGAAATTTATCATCTTTTTCGTTATATAAGAATTCTTTTTCAGACATTACAGTTCAACTCCAGCGGCAACACCAGCACTAGCGTCATCTGCAAGTTTTTTGCGGAAAGCCAGAAGTTTTTCCTTCAACTCAGGATATTTTATAGAAAGAATCTGAACAGCAAGATAAGCCGCATTTTTAGCGTTTCCAATTCCAACAGTCGCAACCGGAATCTGCGGAGGCATCTGAACAATAGAAAGAAGCGCATCCATTCCGCCAAGACCGTTTGAGCCGGCAGAAATACATTCAAGAGGAACACCAATCACCGGCAAAGTTGTAATTCCTGCAATAACACCAGGAAGAGCCGCCGCAAGACCAGCACCGGCAATAATAACTTCAAAACCATCATCTTCACACTGCTTCACAGTCTTGTGCAAAAGCTCGCCAGCCCGATGAGCTGAAATCACAAAAGCCTTATATTCAACGCCGAATTCCTTAAGAACCTCGGCAGCTTTTTTCATTTTTTCTGTATCCGATTTTGACCCGAAAAAAATCGCAACCTTCAAATCCGTCCTCCTCGTTTCCGCCATAAAATCAGCAAAAACGATAACTGACTTTACCACAATTTCCTAACCTTCTCAATATAAGAAAACAATTTAAAAATCAGGGCAAGCCGGCAACAAGTTGCCGTCGGGCTTTGCGGGGTTTCATTGCTCCGCCACGCTACGCAAAAAGCCTGCGGCTTTCCCCTCCAATCCCTCTTGCATAAAAAAATCCATCGGCTGAACGTTTTGAGTTCTTTGCTGAATCCACAAATTGAATGAGCGCGAAGGAAAAAGGCAAGTTTGGCGTCCTTGAAGTGCTTTTTGCCGCATGGCATAAAAGAATTGTCGAGCATTTTCTGAAAGAAAAGCGCAGATAATTCTTCCTAAAAAACACTTCACCATAGCCAAATCTTGACTTTTGACTGGTAGCCCATTCAATTTCTTTCACAAAAAATAAAACTCAAAACATTCAGCCAAAAAATTCTTTTTCATCCACAAAACGGAACTGTCCCGGCAAAAGATTTTCGTCAAACTTCAGGTTTCCGAACTGAATTCTTTTCAAAAAGGCAACGCTGTTTCCCACAGCCATAAACATTCTTTTTATCTGATGAAACCGTCCTTCGCGCACAGTAACCACACATTCCCGGTCGCTTAAAAACTCCAATGCAGCGGGCAGCGCCTTTTGTTCCCCGAATTTCTTTTCCGCAGGCAGAACAACGCCTTCCTCAAACATTTTCCTGTACACAACCTGCCCGGATTCTTCCACAGGATTTTCCAGCCGCACAAAATATTTTTTCTCAATCTTAAAATCCGGAGCCGCCGCCTTGTGCGAAAAACTTCCGTTCGTTGTAAAAAGCAAAAGTCCGCAAGTGTCGCAGTCAAGACGCCCCACCGTGTGCAGTTTTCCCAGATTTTTCGGAACATTAATAGAAGAAACAAGCTCATATACAACCGGATGTCTGTCGCTAACAAACGAGCAAACGTAGCCGGCCGGTTTATTCAGCAAAATGTAAATATGTTTTTGCTTTTCAAGAGTGTCTCCATTCACAGAAATTTCATCCCGCTCAATTTTCACAGGAAAACTGCATTCCAGAATGCGCTCGCCGTTCACAGAAACGTCATTTTTCCGCAAAAAATTACGCGCGCTCCGCAGCGAACAAAAACCATGATTAATCAGAACACGCGCAAGCGGCTCAAAAAACATATCTTCCATAAAAATTCCGTAAAATTTATTTTAATAGACTAAATTTCAAGTTTTATTAATTGAGCATGAAAATTGAATCAGCTACCAGAAAAAGCGCGTCAATTCACCATGCGGAGCGCAACATGGTATCGGACTGCGCAATTTTCTTCAAAAATTGCTTGCCATAGCTCCGAATGGTTCGGTTGCCGCTTTCTTTTTCTTCCCGCTTATTCAATTTGTGGGTTCAGTAATAAAACTTAAATTTAGGGCGAATTGACACGCTTTTTCTGGTAGCTCGTTCAATTGCACAATAAACAATTTTTTTCTAAAAACTCAAAATCATTCCTATTATAAAATAATCAGAAATGCTGTAAACTGTCCTTATGGCTAATTTTGACGAAAACACAGTTTATATCATTGATTCCTACGGTCTGATTTTCAGATGTTATTTTGCGTTCATCAACCGACCGCTCACCAATCCAAAAGGCGAAAACATAAGCGCACTTTTCGGATTTTTCAGAAATCTTTATTCAATCCTGAAACATTACAAGCCAGCCTATATTTTTGCGGCAATGGACTCAAAGACAAAGACATTCCGCCACGAATTCTATCCTGAATACAAAGCCACCCGAAACAAAACTCCTGAAGATTTGCACGCGCAGATTCCCTGGATCTGCGAAATCCTTGAAACACTCGGCATTCCAACCCTTCAGTGCGACGGCTACGAGGCAGACGACATAATTGCAACCGTGGCAAAAAAATGCACAGAAACAGGAAGAACCTGCCGCATTCTTTCCGGCGACAAAGATTTAATGCAGCTTGTCTCCGAAAACATCCAGATTCTAAAGCCGGACGCAGCCGCAACATGGAAAGTAACAGACTCAGCGGCCGTTCAGGCAGAATGGGGCGTAAAACCGGAGCAGCTTCTGGATTTGCTTTCGTTGTATGGCGACACAGCGGACAATGTTCCCGGCGTAACCGGCGTTGGCGTAAAAACCGCGGCAAAACTTCTTTCAGAATACCAGAATCTGGACGGAATTTACCAGAACATTGAAAAAATCAAAGGCGCAATGCAAAAAAAACTTGCGGACGGAAAAGAAAACGCATATTTTTCGCAAAAATTAATAAAACTCCACGAAACCGTTCCATGCGAAAAAATCGACTCCGCGCTCGCGCAAAAAAATCAGTACAATTTTTCAGGCGCAGCAAAACTTCTTGAACACTACGGCGCATTTCAGGACGCAAAACAATATTCAGAATTGGCTTTGCAAGCCGGAGAACCAACATCAGATAATGGGGAAGAACAAGTTCTCCCCCTCGGCTCAACTCCGTCAGCTCCGCAAAGCGAACCTGCCAGATTTTCGCCTACCCCCTCTAGCGGGGACACCCCGCAACGCCCCGCGCATCTTGCCGATTTCTTTGATTTTCAGCCCGGCGCAGAACCGCCTGTACAGAACAAAGGAAACTACACCGCAATCCAGAACATTTCTGAACTAAAAGAATTCATCAACGCAGCTCTTGGCGCAGAAAATCCCGCAAAAACACTCGCATTTGACTGTGAAACAGACAGCCTGGACACAATCAGCTGCAAAATTCAAGGTTTCAGCCTTTGCTACAAAAAAGGCAGCGCAGTCTACGTTCCTTTGGCGCAGGATGAACAGTCGCTTTTTGACTCAGAAAAAATAGAAAAAAAATCAGCTTTCTTGGAGCTAAAACGCATTTTTGACGAGCCGAACTTAAAAATCATCATGCACAATGGAAAATTCGACCTGAAAGCCTTGGCCACAAACGGGCTTTTTGAAAACGGCAAAATTGAATACAAATGCAATCTGATTGACACAATGATTGCCACTTGGCTTTTGAATCCAGACCGGAACGGAAAAAATTCCTACAGCCTTGAATGGCTTTCCGAGACATTTTTGCATCTTAAAGGAATTGAATTCACTGACATTGTAAAAAAAGGCCAGACTTTTGCTGATGTTCCGCTGGAGCAGGCCGTTCCTTATGCGGCGGAGGACGCGGATTTTACGCTTCAACTGTGGGAATTCCTTTCTGAAAGATTCAAGGACGAACGCCGGCAGAAACTTTTTGAGCTGGAAATGCAGCTTCTTCCGATTCTTGCAAACATGGAGCTTACAGGAATTCATCTTGACAGCGAAGCCCTGGACAAATACAACGTAGAACTTACAGAAGGAATTGAAAATATCGAGAACGAAATCTACAAAGAAGTCGGGCATCAGTTCAACATCGCATCGCCAAAACAGCTTCAGACAGTTCTTTTTGATGAACGAAAATTAAAGCCTGAAAAAAAGACAAAAACCGGCTACTCAACAGACACTTCTGTGCTGGAGGAACTTGCGCATTACGATTCCGTTCCAAAAATGATTCTGGAATTCCGCGAGCTTTCTAAACTTCAGTCAACGTATGTGGAAACTCTTCCTGCAATGACAGATAAAAACGGCAGAATCCACACGGATTTTGTGCAGACAGGAACTGCAACCGGGCGGCTTTCATGCCGGGAACCGAACCTTCAGAATATTCCTGTGCGCAGCGAAGCCGGCCGCAGAATCAGAAGCTCATTCACCGCGCCAAAAGGCAAAGTCCTTATTTCCGCCGATTATGCGCAGATTGAGCTGGTTGTTCTTGCCCATCTTTCCGGCGACAAAAATATGTGCCAGGCATTTATTGACGGAACAGACGTACACAAATCAACCGCCGCCCTTATTTTTGGTGTAAAACCAGAAGATGTAACACCCGAAATGCGCCGCACAGCAAAAACCATAAATTTCGGGGTTATCTACGGAATGAGCGCGTTCCGGCTTGCAAGCGATTTAGGAATTTCCCGGACGCAGGCCGCTCAGTTTATTTCAAACTACGACCAGCATTACGCAGGAATCACGAATTTTAAAGCGCAGACAATTTTAAATGCGGAAACAAACGGTTATGTTGAAACGATTCTTGGACGCCGCCGACCAATTATGAATATCAACAGCAGAAACAAAGTTGAAAAATCAGGCGCAGAACGAATGGCAATCAACACGCCGGTTCAGGGGTCGGCCGCTGATATTGTAAAAAAAGCGATGATTGCAGTAAATTCCGCGCTTGAAGAAATAAACAACGGAGCGAAACTTCTTCTTCAAGTTCATGACGAACTGATTCTTGAATGTCCAGATGAGCCAAAAATAATTGAAGAGACAATTGCCCTTGTAAAAGACAAAATGGAAAATGCTGTAAAATTAAACGTTCCGCTCCGCGTAAGCATTGAGCACGGCAAAAACTGGGGAGAATTCCATTGATAATCTGCGTTACAGGGCAAATGGCGGCCGGAAAAAATTTTATCTCTTCTCAATATGAAAAAAAAGGCTGGATTTGCCTTGACGCTGACGAGCAAGTTCACCGCGCAATAAAAACGGCAACGCCACAGATTTTAAATGCATTTGAAAAAGAAGCGGCCGCAGAAAATATTCCGCTCAAAAATCCGGACGAAACCTTAAACAGACGCAATCTAGGCAAACTTATTTTTCCTCATCCTGAGCTTTTAAAAAAACAGGAATCAATAGTTTATCCTATTATAATAGAAGAAACTAAAAAAATAATAAAAGAAAATGAAGGCCGGAACATTGTCCTGAACGCAACTGTCCTTTACAAGACGCCGGAACTTTTAAGGATGTGCCACAAAATCATTTTTGTAAAAGCAAGTTTTTTTGTGCGCCTAAAGCGAGCCATAAAACGCGACAAAATGCCTCTTCCGCAAATCCTAAGCCGGTTCTGGACGCAGCGAAACCTTTTTTCAAGATACAAGAACGCAGGGATTCCAATTGAAATCATAAATAATAATTGAAGATTTTAATGCTGAGTTTTTTTAATGATTTAGAAAAAACCGCTTCCGTCGGATTTTCAATTTGCTCCAGATGGTTGAGCTCGCGCTTCGCTTGTATGAATTTGGGTTGCTTTGCAACTTTAATTGATTGTATCGCTCAAAATCTTCACAAATTGTAAATCCGACTACGCTTTTATTCAATTCCACAATAAAACTCAACATTCAAATTAAAACAAAAAAAATTCATTAAGTTTTTATTTCATTCTCCGATAGTAAAGTAAGGGCGGGACAGACCGCAAAGGAATGCGATATGGAACAGAAAAGAACTTTATGGATTGTTGCAGCTGTCGGTGTATTTTTGCTTGTTGTTTTGGGAGCAGCGCTTATACTCTACACACCGCAATCAAAACCAGCAACAATCGCCAATTCACGGGGAATGAATAATGGCACTGCATCCAATGGATGGATTTCGTTGGCACCATCAGCACCAGTTCAAAATTCCAATCCAAATGAACAGTTTGAAGAAGAAAATTCTGATTTTGCGCAGGACGAAAACCAGAATTCAACAAAAGCAGAATTCCGCACTGATGAAGTAAACATCTACACTGAAAAGACAAATGTCTACTCAGAAAAAACAGATTTGAATAAACTTGGTGAAAATGCGACTGTTTCATCTGAAACTCCTGCAAATTCATCTTCAAATGAAAAAACTGAAAAAAATGCGGCAACAACAATCGATCTTACTGAATCAACAAAATCAAACACTAAAAATATTGCCCAAAACACAAAAGCTCCGGCTTCAAATGCTACTGTAAAAACTCCAGCAAAGGAAAAACCTGTTCAGCCAAAAACAGTCGTAAAAGTTGAGCAGAAAAACGCGGCAAAAACAGCCAAAACAGAGACAAAGAATGTTTCTGCAAAAACAGCCACAAAAGAGCCAGAAATCGTTCAGTATTGGGTTCAGGTTACAGCATTGACAAGCCGAAAAGCCGCCGATGAAGCCCGAAACAAACTTGATGAAAATCAGATTACAGCCGATGTGTTCACATACACGGACAACAAAAAGCAGCTTTTCTACCGCGTAAGAGTTGGACCTTACACAACAAAAAGCGAGGCGGAATACTGGAGAACAAAGATTTCAAAAATCGACACATTCCAGAACACTTCTAGCTACATAACAAGTACAACTGTTTCAAAATAAATAAAAAAAGTTGTGATTCATTTCAGAAATCGCATTTTTTCTGCGTTAAATATGTATGAGAAAATGCAATTTATTTTTAACATTGATTTTTTTGTGTTTTGCACAAAATTTGTCTGCTGAGCCAAAATATTCAGTTTCCTCGGTTTCAGCAAAATATTCGGTTTCCGCGCTGACATTGAAAACCGCGTGGAAAATTCCCCAGACAGAATTTTCAGAAACTCCGGATTTTTATTCTCCAGCATGGGCATTTTGCGTTGACTTTTCGGAATTTTACAATGAAGAGTGGAAATCTCTTCCATTTTCTATGATTTTGGGAACAGTAACTCCGTCTGGAGCAATCTCAAAACTGAAAAATCCGGCATTATCAAACTCGACGAACGCAATTCTGAACAGTTTTTCAGATGCAACAATGCTTTCAGTTCCGCTTCCGGGTGCCTCAAATTGCGAAAAACCACTCGGGCTTGGAACTTCATTAAAATTCAAGTCATATTCATTCCTGCAAAAAATGAACATCACTTTTTATTCAAATGAAAAAAATGATTTTTTGGAGTCGGCGGCCATTCAGCTAAAAACTGGAAAAAAATCACATCTTTCGTTTTCAAGCACTTCCGGGCAATTTGTAAAATCAAACACAACAACAAAATGGTTCAGCGCAACAAGACTTTTTCCCGAAACAGAATTTTTCGCAACGAATTTTCAGGCCTCCTTTATAAGCCCGCATTTTAAGACGAAAGAAACTGTAAATCTTTTTTACGAAAAAAACTTTTTTGATTTTCCGCAGGCGACTTTTTCATCAGAAAATCAGCTTAAGATAAAAGATTTTTTGCTGAATTTTGCATTTTTCTGCGTTTCCGACAAAGAGCTGTTCACAGCATCTTCCGTACGGCAAAAAACTTTATGCCAGATAAAAATAAATCCAATGCTGACAATATTTCCTTTTGGAAACAAATTAAAAACCCAGTTTGGAGCAATGTACATTCTGGAACAAAAAATCCAAAGCGATGAAAACATTGAACTGGAAAAAAAATTGAGCGGACAGATAAATTTCTACACAAAACGAAGTTTTTCAAAACTAAATGTGGCGGCGGAAGGAATTGATTCCGCGGAAAAAATTTCCGGAAGTTTCAGCCATTATTTTTACAATTTTCTTACGCCCACAGAAACATTTTATTTTTCTTTTTCATCAAACGACGACAAGGCAAGATTAAAATACACGCAAAAAATTTCACTTAGGAAAAAAAATTATTCCATCAACTTAACTTCAAGCGCAACTTCTTACATTTCAAAAAATGAATTAGAAAACGTTTCCGCAGAAATAAAAATGTCCTACCAGGCAAAAACAAAAAGACTTTCTGTTTCTGCAAGCGCAGGACTTTTTTTCAACGTTTTTTAAGTTTCAGAGCTATTCGCGGTTCCATTCACCTTTTGCCGGATAATATGCCCACAAACCGCGGTTTGTTGCGTTTGTTCCAGCAGATGTCGCCGTATAGATGTAATCCATTGAGCTGTAAATGCTTGTTTCTTTTTCTGTTTTGGAAGGATCAACCGCAAGCAGCGTCCTTACTATATACGGTGAATACATTACTTTTGCCGCATTTGTATCAAATGAACTCGTTTTTGCCGGTTTTCCATCTTCAAGCACCACTCTTGCAACTCCGCTGCCAGAAGAAGCTGTAGAATTATAAGAACGGTTAGAGCCAGTTCCAAGAACTAAACTGTCAGAAGTAACGGCAATGCATATAACATTCGAGTCTGAAACATCTTCTATATATCCAGCAGTTTCACCGTTCTCAGACAAAAGAGCTGTCGGAGATTTTAAACCATCTTTGCTGCGGTAACTTGCCCTTGGATATTTGAACATCGTCTTGTAAGTTTCATCATAAGAATCAACTGAAAAATAATACAGATTATCACCGAAATCACCAAAATAAACGTAAGTTGGTTCGGCGCGGACATTTCCTTCAGAATCTGTTGTTCCTTCATTTGTCTCGGCATTCAGATAATTCATAAAATGATATTTTCCGCCAAAATAAACTACAGAAAGCGTATCCAAGTCAAATTCTGAATAAACAAAATCGCCTGAATCAACATTCGCATTTCCGTCGGTAGTTATCGACGCAACCTTATCAATTTTTCCACCATCAAGTTTATAAAGAGCTGATGAATCATTTTCGTTGTTGGCAAGATATGGACTTCCGCCTCCGACCCGCAGGAATGCAACCCGATGGTCAGGATTTACGGAATTTGTTCCAAAAAGATGACAGCTAATCGCCATTCCATAGTTGTCGCTGTCATTTTTGTCAAGATTGCTTCGATATTCGCTCATTATCTTGGAAAGTTCTGAAATTTCTTCCCATTTTTCAAATTCACCATCCGAAGTCATCTTTGAGTAATAGATTTTTAGATTTTTTGGAACATTCCGGCTGTTGTCCGTGTCGTAGCTAGGCTCAAAGCCAAAAGCATAAACATAATTTTTGTCTGCAATTATCTTTGAAAAATAAATGCCTTCAAATTCAGTTTTTTCAAAGTTGTAATGAACAGAAGACGGCAAGCCGTTTCCAGAAAGTTCCTTCCATGCACCGTGATATTCATCTTTCGCATTCTTATAATGAATAACTCCGTTTGTCAAAAAAAGATACTGCTCATCGCCATAATTGTATCGGGCAATATTGTTTATAAAGCCAGGCATTTTCTGGGTTGTAAGCTCAATTTCGTCACGGATATTCTGATAAATTGCGTCATAGCAGCCAGTAAAACTAAAAAGAGAAACTGCAAAAATAAAAGCACCAAGGATAATCTTCTTCATCTTCCACCCCCCCCCCGATTCTAAAAGTGATAGCGGGCAGAAACACCGGCTTCCATAAAAATTCCATAGTCAGAATCCGCATTTTTTGTTGAAGTGTACCATTCAGGCAGGTAAAGGAATTCCGCATTCAAACCGACAGACCATCCTTCTGTAATCCTGAAAAACGCACCGGATTCAGCTTTTGCCGCAAACCCTGGAAAATATTTTTTGTTCGCGCATGTTTCAAACGCAAAACCAACAGAAAGTGTGACAGGAAATTCAAAACGACCTACGCAAGGCTGAACCATCGCACCAAAAGTAATCGGAACGAACGTAAACACATTGCTTCCGATTGTAGGATTGTAGCCGGCCATAAGCTCACCACCAAGCGCGAGCCATCCGTTCAGAAACCGGTAGTAGCCAAGCTGCGCAGAACCGCCAACCGTAAGCTGGTCGCCAAAATTCAGCGGAAAATTTCCCATTACTCCAATTTTAAGGAACTGGTCGCCATGACCGTTTCTTGCATAATCTTCGTTTCGGACTATATTTTCTTCATCATTGTCCTGATTTTCATCAGTATTTTTATTTTCTTCCGATTGTTCATTCTGGTTTTGCTCAGTGTGTTCATTTGAATCAGAATTTGAAGCATCAGATTCCGACTGCGCAAAAAGCGGAACAGAAAGCAGCAGCAATATGCCAAAAAGGGAAAGAATACGTTTCATTTTTCCTCGCATTTTCTATACAAATATAGGCAAAAAGTATACAATTTTTATAGACTTTTTACAATTAAAACACAAAAACTCACGGAAGGTAACAAATGAGCGCAAAAATTATTGACGGAAAAGAAATCGCTGCACAAGTCCGAAAAGAAGTTGCAGAGAAAGTTTCTGAGCTTAAAAAAAACGGAATAACTCCATGTCTTGCTGTAATTCTTGTTGGTGAAAATCCCGCCAGCGTCTCTTACGTGACAGGAAAACAAAAGGCGCTTGCCGAAGTCGGAATGGCGGACAGAAGCCTGCACCTTCCTGAATCAACGACAGAAGAAGAACTTTTAAAGATAATCAGCGAATTGAACAATGACAAATCTGTGCACGGAATTCTGGTTCAGCTGCCGCTCCCGAAGCATATTAATGAAGAAAAAATACTTCTTGCTATCAGCCCGGAAAAGGATGTGGATGGATTCCACCCGGTGAACGTTGGAAACCTTGTGATTGGCAAAAAGAGTTTCCTGCCCTGCACTCCACATGGAATTATCGTTCTTTTGCAGAAAATGAATATTGAGACAAGCGGAAAGCACGCGGTTGTAATCGGACGCTCAAACATTGTTGGAAAACCGGTCGCGCTTCTTCTTGCAAGAAAAGAAACAAACTGCACTGTAACAATCTGCCACACAGGAACAAAAAATATGGCAGAAATAACACGGCAGGCTGACATTATTATTGCCGCAGCCGGAAAACCGCACACTCTGACAAAAGATATGGTAAAACCGGGAGCAGTAATCATTGATGTTGGTGTAAACAGAATTCCTGACGCAACAAAAAAATCTGGTTTCAGGCTGATTGGCGACTGCGATTTTGAAGATTTAAAGGAAACTGCAAGCTTTATAACTCCAGTTCCAGGCGGAGTCGGTCCAATGACAATTGCAATGCTTATGCAGAACACTCTGGAAGCGGCGGAAAAATAGCAGGCGTTACGGGCGGCGATTGAGCCCGTTAGAAAGGGTAGGCGAAAACCGAAGGGTTGAGCCGAGGGAAAGACGTTTCCCGACAAGAGAAAAAAAATCACGAGCCAGAAATGACTGCACGCAGGCATTTCTGGAGAGCGAGGAACGGATGTTCCGAGTGGCGGGAAGGCTTTCTCCTACTGCTCCTGATATTCTGTGTAGGAGTACGCGTCGTGGTTGTGGATGCTTTCGGCGTTTGTACATTCCACGCTGAACCATTTGAATGGTTTTTCTATCTTGAAATTCCGCAGACCAAGATAAACTTCGCGGACAACATCCTCCACAAAACGCGGATTTTCGTAGGCGTGCTCGGTAACGTATTTTTCGTCCTTGCGCTTTAAAAGTGAATACAATCCGTTTGAGGCGCAATTTTCGACCATTTTGATAACGTCCTCAATCCAGAAAAAATCTGAATAAAGCAGCTTTACAACAACAAGCCCTCGCTGGTTGTGCGCGCCGTATTCGCTGATTGCCTTTGAGCATGGGCAGACGGTTGTTACAGGAACTTGGATTGACACAAAAAATTGACGTTCGTTTTCTGAGACAGTTCCTTCATATTTGCAGGTGTAGCTCATTATTGCAGCCTGCCCGCTGACCGGCGCTTTTTTTTCCATAAAGAATGGAAATGTCATTTCACCATAGGATTTTTGCGCATTAAGATGAGTACGGATTTCTTCCAGCATCTCAAGAAAATGCTTCATTGTAAGATTTTCGTGGTGCTTGTGGAAAATCTCGATGAACCGGCTCATGTGGGTTCCCTTAAAATGGTGCGGAAGATTCACAAACAAGTCCACAACGGCCGTGGTGCTTTGCGTCTTATTATTTTTATCCAGAACCGTAACCGGATATTTTACACCCTTAACCCCGACTTTCTGCAAAGGAACTTCGCGAGTGTCCTCTTCATTCTGTACGTCAATCATAATTATATAGTAGCAAATATGCAGAAAAAAAGGAATTCGTGCGGGGAAGAATGAAAATTAATATCCATTGAAATATAAATCATCAGGACAGATATCTTGCCCATCAGGCCATTCAATATTGAAGCCATTTGTTTTTACAGACCTAAAATAAGAAGTATCTTTCAATTTTCCAAACCACGAACCCTTTATATAAGGTTTTACATCAAATTGTTTTTTTTCACCATTATTAAATTCAAGAAGAAGAACATAATTATTTTTAGGAACAACTTTTATTACCGTCGGTCTTAACATTTTCAATTCCTATTTTAATGGTTCAATTTTAAATGACTGCTCGCCCTCAATTGAAATTACTGGTATCAATTCCTACTACAGTCACTAATTATATATCTCTTTTTATAATTTCTAGTCTTTCTTTTTCTATTTCTTCCATATCTAAAATTGTATAAATCAAATATACGGAAATTCCTCCATCAATATTTTTTATCTTTAATGAAATAATTGCTGAATTTGAGAAAACCCATTCCATATATATACTTGCATTTCCATTAAAAATAGAAGAATACATTTTTTCTTTATTAGAAATATCACAAACAGAACTTGTTGGGTTTCCATAT
>CAVBXG010000033.1:0-26792 GCA_963599585.1 bacterium | reverse complement strand
ATCATAAGAACCAACTGTTGCAATATATTTTCGCGCATCCTTAAAATAAGCCAAAGCCCTTGACTGTTTTTCTTCTTCAAATTCGGAAACATCTATTGAATCTTTCCAGTTTCCTTCCGAATCTTTTTCATAAGGTTTGATTACCCAAATCTTATCATTTTCTTCTTTGCTTACAGACCAAGTACCATCATCATTTTGAATATATGGAACAAAATAGAAGCCCAAAGATTTTTCCACAAGAGGAGATTTATCAAGACCTGCAGAAAATTTCATAGTAATAGAACTGCTATTTAAAATTCCGTAATCATTTGTGTCATTTAAAATCAGATTATAATTTTCATTTTCTGTTTTTCCAGTTAAAGTTTCAAAACCGCTAAGTGAATATGTCGGACTATTTTCTGGATTTAAACTGAACGAACCAATTTCTGTTTTTGAAGATTCCAAAATAGCTTTTACATTTGCTATTTCTTCATCAACATCTACTGTAGCATTCTTTGAATCAACTCCACTTTGCTCATACGAACCATTCAACATATGATAAATTTGAGTAGTTTTATATTTTTTCAACAAATCCGTATAAATATCTTTATACAGATAATATGCATCTCTTGAATTTCCTGTATCATTTTCTATTGGCGGACAGTGACGAGCCTCATCATATATAGTAATTGTACAATAAAATGCTTTTGTGCCGCTTTTTTCGTTCCCATAAATTGACTCATAAATTCCAGCAAGCTCGCCTTCTTTTTCACCCCATTTTGCAACAGCCAAATCAATTGTTGGAGGAACATTTTTAAGCTCAACATCTTTTATATGTTTAGTTTTCGCGGAATCTTCATAAATTGAAACAACAAGTTTTTCTATATTATTATCATCTGCAGCTTGACCAGTAATATCAAATTCTGCACCATAAGTATCATAAGTTTGATTTTCACCAACAGAGATTTTTGTTGATGGACGCGTCAATACCAAAATCGGAGCTGTATTATCAATGACAAAAGATTTTGTGGCGGAAGTTTTTCTGCCAGCCTTATCAGTCGCAGTAACAGTCGCTTCATAAGTTCCGTCAGGAATTATTTTTTCAGAATCAAGAGGATTTATTTTGCAAGTCCAAGAATCTTTGCTGGAATCAATTTCCGCAGAATAAGAATGGTAAACCTTTTTTGAAGTAGTATTTTTTAAAGAAACCTCAACAGAAGCAAGACCACTTTCATCGGAACAAGCTCCACTCATTTCAAAAACATCTCTAATAATATATCCAGCAGAGGGAACATCTATTGAAACTGTCGGAGGCATTGTATCCACCGCCTCCCCCAACCCAACATCGCAGGAAGTAAAAAAGGCGGCCATTAAAAATAGAATAGAAATAACTGGCAACAAAAATCTTTTCATAAATACCCCTCAATTCTTAACAAAAGACAAACTTTCAAAAGGACGTTATATCTCGTTATTTTGTCGGTATAAACAGAGATTTTCTTTAATTTTGATTAGATACCAGCTGTTATTTTACACATTTTTTCTAAAATGGCAATTTCTTTACAGATTATCACCACCCAATCCTGATTCCTGTGTATGCGCCAAAGCCTGAGCCTTGGCAGCTCTTTTTAAAATTCGCGCCTTGAACAGAAACGCCGCAGTCAATTTCCAGAACGCGGAAGTTCAGCATAAAGCCTGCCTGCTGAATAAAAACTTCATTAATATATGATGAAGAAAAATTAATGCCCAAAATATTGAACAATGAGGCTTCAACAGAACCTTTATATTCGATGTATGGCTTTGCCTCGCTTGTCCACGGATATTTTACGCCAAGCCCAAGCAACGCTCCAAATTTCATCCAATTTCCAAACGGTCGCCACGCAATTTCCGCGCCAGTTTTGAACGGTCTTGAAATCCAATATTTTTCCTTGCCGTAAATCTTTTCCCCGGAATCAAAATGCAGATTATCGCCTTCATTTTTTATCATATCAAAAATATCGTCCGCCCCGTAACGCATTTCCAAAGTTGACTGAACGGTATTTTTCATGCTTCCCGGCACAATCGGCAAACGGATATAAGCTCTTCCCATAAGAGTTTCAAAAATCTGATGTTCAATCGAACTTGCAAAATCAAATCCTGCAGAAAGATTCATTTTGTTTAAATTGAAGAAATCGCTGTATTCATTATCGAAAAATGGTTCCATCGGCAGGCAAGAATTTATTTTGTAAGCCACAGAAACTTCCGCCTCAATTGAACCGTCGTTCTTGTTCAAAAAATGTGAATCAAATTTTGTTGTTTCCACGTGCAAAAGCGGAAAAAATACCGCCGGAGCAAAATTCACGCGAAAATCTTTTATGTAAAAAGAAACATCTGTCTTTGCATAAGCGAAAATACTGGAATCCACGCTTCCGTCCACAGAAATTGTTTCGTTCAGACTGTTGCCGTAACCCAAAAACTCAAAAAATTCCTTGGAAATAAGTCCGTTGCCAGAACTTTCAATTCCCGAACTTAAACCGACAGAAACTCCATTCTTCAGATTTAGATTCATAAAAAAATCAGATGAAAAAAGAAAATCAAAACTCAAGCCTTTTGAATCAATCTCATCGGCAATTTCCCTAAGATTAATCTCCAGTTCTTTTTTTAACATATCAGAAACGGCAAAATAATTGTTTGAAAGCCCAACATTCGTGTCAAATCCAAGCTCAAAAATCCGCCTTGGAATATCAATCCGCTTTTTTTCTTTTGGCTTCAACTCTTCAATTTCTGAATCAAATTCATCGGCAGTTTCATCATTAAAATCTGAATAAAATTCCGAATCATTTTCCGAAAAATTTTCTGAATCAAACTCAAAACTAGAATTCAAATCAAAATCCGCGGAAAAAACAAAAAGCGGACAAAAAAGAGCAAGCAGCATCAAAACCAGTTTCTTCATATCAATCTCCGAAAATAGTAACTTTTCCACTTGAATGGATTTTTACAGCAAGATTTATTCTGAATTCCGCATTTCTTGAAATCTGCAAAGTTCCATCCGGCAACTTTACAATTATTTTTGGCATAAACGGATATGTTTTCAGCATAGTCTTTACATCTTCTGTATAAATTTTTTCATTGCCTTTTGTCAACGAAAGATTGTAATCTGATTTTTTTACGTCCGCCAGATTTGTGGCAAACAAAATTGAACCGCTCTTATTTTTTTCCCCATAACCAAAAAGTCCGTTGTTGATTTCATAAATCAAATTCGTGGACTTAATCAAATCGATATATTTTTCAATGTCATCAAGAGAAGTCGCCTCATCGCGGCCAAACAAATCCTCATCTGAACCAATTTTCGCAAGCTTTAAAATATCCAGTTCAGTAATATTTCCATCAGATTCAGGTGCATCCAGCTCCAACGCCAGCGGAACAACAAGACGCGCGGAAAGTTTTACAGAAATCGGAACATCATCATTTTCTGAATTTGCTTTTAGTTTCTCGTAATTTTCTTTTGTGATTTCAATCGTGTCATCCATTCCGCCAAGCGAAATATCGTAGCAAAGATTTATATTTTCTGAACGGCTGTTATTAAAAAGATTCGCAATATCCGCAAAGCCGGAAGCATTTTTCTTGCTGAATTCGCTTATAACAACGCCATTTTCGTCAGTTTTGAGAAGCTCAACATTTTTAGGCTCGATTTTTTTGCCGTTTGCAACAGGAACTTCATTTCCATCAGTAGTTTTTAAAGAAATATCGCCCGAAAAATCAATGTCAGAAAGAGAATCAAGCTCCGGTTTTTGAAAATAAAGATAAAGCGGAAAACTCTTGAATTTTATATTGTCAATAAATGCGGAATCGTCGCCCAGCTCATCTTTTAATGGCGAAAAAAGTTTGTCGAAACTTAAATCCGTATCTTCCTCGCCAGTTTTTTTCGCATCATCAGTGCTTTGGCTTTTGATTTTTACGCTTTTCCAGTCAAAAACCGGTTTTGCACTTACAGAAACCTCGTAACTTCCGTTCAGCTCAACATTTTTCAGAACCGCATAATTTTCCGGCATTCCTTCCTCGCGCGGAAGAACAAGTTTTATGTCAAAATCGATTGATTTATCTTTTGGCTGAACCGTTATCTCCTCATCTTTTGGCGAAAGGCTCGTTAAAGTTTCAGATTTTTGCGGCAACAAAGATTTTTTGCTTTCATCTGTGTCGTTGATTTTTAAAAGCGCGGAAACAACTTCAAGCCCGATTGTATTATCGCCATCAGCAACACGCGGCAAATTATTTTTATAGGAAATTTCCATTCCGCTGTTCACTAAAGTCATTTCTTCAACATAATTCGTTATATCATCAGAAAATGGAGTTTCTTTTGTAAAATGCAGCAAATCTTCTTTTGAACTTAAATCCAAAACCACATAACTTGCCTTTGAGATTTTGCAGACTGTTTCCAGCGTTATCTGCGGCTGCTCGCCATTCGGAAAAATCAATGTCGCATTGTTGCAGGAAAAACTTATCTTGTCCTTAAAAGTTATTTTTCCGTCCGGGTCAGTTTCTTTTGAATAAATGCTTTCAGCCAAATCCAATTTTTTGCGCATAAAAGCGGAATTATCGTCCACAGAAACAAAATTTCTGCCTTCCGGCAAATCCAACGCCCCGGAAATGCTTCCAGAATCAGAAAGTTTTGCTGTAACGCCGCTCCATCCATCCGGCTTTTTGGAATAAATCTCCAGCGAACCGTTAGAAATCTCGCATTTTACAAAAGTTTCATCAGTGGAAAGCGTAACCGACTGCTCAACATCGCCGGAATCGCCAACTTCATCCGTAAAACCTGTAATTTTGCTGAATTTTGTTCCCGGACCGAATTTTGCATTCAACGTGTATTCGCAGATATTTGCCGGAGTTCCACCAGAAACATCGCCATAAATTTTCAAATTCAAAACATTTGAAATCGTTTTTCCACTTAAATCAAAAAAAGGATTTGCCGTTCCAGAAGAAATATCAACATTTTCAACTGTAGAAAGAACTTTTCCATCCTCCGCCAAAAGCTCAAAAGTAAAATTCGTCTTAAAATCAGAACTCGCAGCTCCTTTTGTCCGCAAGACATTTAAAATTATTCCGCCAGAATAAAAAGCCGCAGTCTTAAAATCAGGTTTGTTTATTTTTGTTGTTACTTTTTGCGGCGAATCTGAATCAATGCCAACCTCCGCAAGAGGAAAATCATTGATAATATTTATGATTTCATTTTCAAATTTCTGCGCAATGTCCGGAAAATCTATTGTAGAAGTTTCCGTCCGCTCAGAAAGATTTGGAATTTCTATTTTTTGCTCAAGCGTAATTCCTTCCGAATCCAAATCCGAAAAATCCATTTTTTCAAGATAAGAGCCAACATCAACAGGAATTTCCGCAATCGTCATATCAATAAGATATTCTTGAATCGGTTTTTCCAGCGCGGAATTGCTCGGCGGATTGTAGTCGTAAACTGAATATTTAATCTTGCTGTCTTCAGAACTGCTCACATAATCTTTTATTTTTTCAACCGACATATATTCGGAAAGAGATTTTGAAAAATCACCGATTGTAAAAGCATAACTCGCATCGGTTATAACAGAAACTTTCTCAGGAACTTCGTAACTGCATGAAAAAAGAAGAAAAACTAAAACTGAAACAAAAAAACTTGAAAATTTTCTCATAAATCTCTCCATAATAAATGATTTGATTTTTGAGTTTCTACAAATCTGGCACGAAAAACGCACCAGATTTGTAATTCTTTTATAAAATTATTTTTTTAACAAAGCCGCAAACGGATTGTAGCTCATTCCATCATCGCTGCCGTAATTTCTACCGCCGCGCTGAGCAAATTTTTCGTTCCGCTGACCATTTTTTGCTGAATCTGGTTTTGCGCCTTTTTTTACAACAACAACTTTTCGCCTTTCACCAGTTTTTTCAGAAGAAGATTTTGCAGCCGCAGAATTTCCACCGATTCTGCTCGCCGCATCGCTTTTCAAAGAAAGACTAATACGTTTTCTGTCTTTGTCAAGACCAATAATTGTAAATTCAAAAATATCGCCGACTTTCACAACTTCCATCGGGTCAGAAACAAAACTGTCGCTCAGCTCAGAAACATGAATCAAAGCTGTTTCGTGCAAACCGATGTCAACAAATGCGCCAAAATCAACAACATTCTTGATTTTTCCAGTTACTTTCATTCCTTCTTTAAGGTCTTCAAACTGAACAACGCCTTTCTGCATAATCGGTGCCGGATAACCGTCGCGAGGGTCGCGGTTCGGCTTCTGAAGCTCATCGATTATGTCATTCAATGTTGTTTCGCCAATGTTGTATTTTTCGCAAAGCGTTTTTCGGGTTTCATTGTCGATTTTTCCGCCAGCTTTTACAGTCGGCAAAACTTCGCGCGCAACATCGTAATTTTCCGGGTGAACCCAAGTATTGTCCAAAGGATCCGCGCTTTCTGCAATTTTAAGAAATCCCGCGCACTGCTCAAACGCTTTCGGACCAACGCCAGGAACTTTCTTCAATTCCTCGCGGCTCATGATTTTTCCGTTTGCATCGCGGTAAGCAACGATTTTTTTTGCCGTGGAAGTATTGATTCCAGAAACATATTTCAAAAGCATATAAGAAGCTGTGTTCAAATTTACGCCGACATTGTTTACAACTGAACCGACAACCTCATCAAGCTGTTCCGCAAGTTTTTTCTGGTTTACATCATGCTGATAAAGTCCAACGCCAATTGCCTTTGGATCAATTTTTACAAGTTCCGCAAGAGGATCCTGCAAGCGGCGGCCCATAGAAATCGCACCGCGAACCATTACGTCCAAATCCGGGAATTCTTCTGTTGCAACCGGGCTCGCGGAATAAACAGAAGCACCAGATTCGTCAACAACTGTGTATTTCACATCAGAATCCGCATAGTTTTCGCTTATAACTTTAGAAACAATCGCCTGAACTTCCTGAGAACCAGTTCCATTTCCTACTGCAATAACCTGAATATCATACTTATCAACAGCGTCATTGATTGCCTTGTACGCGCCTTCCGGATCTTGCTCCTGGAAAATCTTAAAGAATCCAAGATATTTTCCTGTTTCATCAAGCGCGGCGCATTTTGTTCCGTTTCTGTAACCAGGGTCAACACCAAGAACACGGCTTCCCTTAATCGGCTGTGTCATCAAAAGATTTTTCAGGTTTTCGCTGAAAATTCCGATTCCATGCGCATCCGCCTCATCAGATTCATTTGAACGGATTTCCCGAACAACCGCCGGTGAAAGCAGACGAACAATTCCGTCCTCAATCGCTTCCTTGTGATATTTATTGTGCGTATCAGTTTTTTTAGTTATCAAGTCAATTGCCGCATCAACATCAACATCGATTGTAACTTCCAAAGCCCCTTCCCGCTCCGCTCGGTTCATCGCAAGAATTCTATGCGGCTTCACCTGATTAAGCGGCTCGGCATAATCCCAGTACATCTGGTAAGTGCTGGTTTTCATCGCCTGCTCTTCCGTCTGTCCTTCTGGAACAATTCCTTTTGACTTTATGTTTCCGGTCGCCATGTACAAATCGTGGATTGCAGTTCTGTTTTCTGAATCCTGGCTAACCCGTTCAGCAATAATATCCTGTGCGCCTGCCAATGCGTCTTTTGCAGTTTCAACATTAAGCGCAGAATCTTCCGCATCAGTTTTTACATATTTTTCCGCTTCTTTTTCTATAGAAGAATCATCCATCACAAGCATTGCGTCAGCCAAAGGCTCAAGTCCTTTTTCCTGAGCAACCATTCCGCGAGTCTTCTTTTTCTTCTTGAACGGAGCCCACAAATCCTCCAGCGCAGCAAGAGTTGTTGCCGACATAATCGCGTCATACAACGAATCAGTAAGTTTTCCCTGCGCAAAAACGCCCTTCACAATTTCAAGGCGGCGTTCTTCAAGATTTTTATATGATTTGAACAAATGATCGCAATCACGAACCTGCACTTCATCCAAATTTCCTGTCTTTTCTTTTCGGTAACGGCTGATAAAGGCAATTGTACAATCTTCCTGAATCAAACTGATAACCGCGCTAACTTGCTGAACACGAATATTGAGTTCTTCAGCAATTTTTTTCATAATCTCAACTTCATTGACTTCCAATGCGTCAATTGCTTCTTGTGTAAATTCCATATTATTTTGATTTTAACGTAATTTTTTCACCTAAGTAAAGATTTTTGTGATATAATATTTTGATTATTTTGGAGTTTAAATGAGTAACCTTGTTGATGAAATAGTAAAAGGTAGAAAAACCTTCTTTATCGCGCCTGACCGCTCATTATTCCCGCAAACATATCTTGAAGAATATCTTACACTTGGCTACGAATGTTATTTCATCGACACAGACATTTTTCTTCCAATAGAAATAAAAATCGACATAATTCTTTCGATTTTCAAGGATTCAATTCTTTTCTTCAATATTGATGCGCCGTTGCAGGACAACACTTGGCCTCGTCTTATAAGCCAGCTTCAGGAAAAATACCCGGAAGCGCAATTTGGCGTAACTTATTCAAAAAGACAAACTCCAGCAGAAAAAGCCTCCATTGAAAAACTGTATCTTTACACAATCGGAATTCACTGCGGTTGCATTCAGCTTGAATATCAAAAAAAGAACAATTTTGAGCTTATTGAAAAAATGCTTTACGCAAATCAGGCTGCCGGCCGGCGAAAAAACGTCCGCGCGGTCTGCACAAACAACTGCAAATTTCAGTTTAACCACGAAGAAAGCGGAATTATCCAAGGAAATCTGAACGACATAAGCATCTCGCACTTTTCCGTAACTCTTCCAGAAGGAATGGCAGAAATCGCACAATACGAAAAAGTCCAAGACATTGCGTTTACAATAAAAGGTTTGCGTTTCCATTCTGATGCGGTTCTCTACATGACCCGAAACACAGAAGCCGGAATACTTTACGTTTTTGCCTTTTCCACAAAATCCGGGCAAGGCGGACTGGATTTTACAAATAAAAAACTTCTGATTCCAAAAATTTACGAAATCATGGTTGACAACTGCTCCGAGCTTTTAGACAAACTTTTCAGCTCCGCAACAAGACAAAGAAAGAATTTCCAAAAGCCGAATCTTGAAGCACTTTCCGACCTGAACAATCTTATAGAAAATATTGATAAAAACGAAAAATAATCTAGTTGATTTTCCACTTGTTGTTTTCGCGTGAAAAACGTTTCGCATTCACTTCAAGCAAACGTCCGTCATCGCCAAGCATTTTTACCATATTTGTAAGCAGATTTACTTCTGAAATCTTGAAATTTGTTCCATCGTAATAAATATGAACACCTTCAGCCGGAAGTTTTTTGCGCGCCTCACTGTACCAGTCAAATTCATAAGAAAGGCAGCAAAGCAAACGCCCGCACTGTCCGCTGATTTTCATTGAATTCAACGAAAGATTCTGGTCTTTTGCCATACGGATAGAAACCGGGCGCAACTTGTCGCTGATTCCATGGCAACAGAACGGTCTGCCACAAGCCCCCAAGCCACCAATAATTCTAGATTCGTCACGAACGCCAATCTGACGTAATTCAATGCGCATCTTAAAGACGCTTACCAAATCTTTTACAAGCTCCCTAAAGTCAACGCGGTTTTCCGAACTGAAAAAGAACAGAGCCTTTGGCTCATCAACCAAAAAATGAACCGAAATCAGCTTCATATCAAGTTTATGGAGCGCAACTTTTTCTTTAAAAACGTCGAACGCTTCTTTTTCTTTCTCTTTGTTTTCCGCGTCTTTTGCAAGGTCTTCAGAATCAGCCTTTCGTTCAATAACAACAACATCAGAAGGCTTTATTCCCATCGGCTTTTTTGAAAGTCCAATGAATTTCGCCATATCCTTGCCGTATCTGGTCGGAATAATAACTTTCTCGCCAACGCGGACATCAATTTTCTTTTCATTCTTTGCGTAAACCGTTTCGCAGGAATAATCAAGTTTCAGCACGCACAACGGAGTGTCAAAGACATATTCCTCTTCGCGTCTGTTGTCACCATCATCTTCCAATGACGAAAGATTTTCGTTCTCATCTATATCTTCTTCAAAAATATCACTCATACTTTTACTAGATTTCCTAATTATACCTTATTCTGCCAAAAAATCCACAAGCAGACCTTTAATCTCTTCAATTTTTGACAGCAAATTTAATTTATCAGCATGATTTTGAAGAACCATCTGCGCAAGCTCATCAAGTTTTTTGTCTATAACTCGCACCTGAAAAAGCGGATCAACAGGTCTTTTTTCCTCAAAATAAACTGATTTTCGGTGGGAAACTCCCAATCTTTTGCGACTTTTGATTTCGTAATTATTTTTTTCAATATATTTTATGAACTGCCCGACAGCTTTTCTAAAAGTGGCAATATTTTTTTCGTTTGCAGAATCCGAAAGCTCATCCGCGGCTATATCAACCGCATCTTTCAGGTAACTTACAGCCTCTTCCAGCGAGAGCCCGGCTATTTCAACAGGAAGCCCAGCGTTTACCAGCTCAACAAGCTCCTCTTCTTTTTTCATAATCTTTTCAAAAGAAGATTTTTTTGCTTTTTCTGATTTTAGTTTGCTCTGTTCTTTTTGCGCTTTTTGCGAAGCAGCCGAAGCAGCAGAAAAATACAGCGATGAATTCAACACATCAAATTCGCCCATCAAAAAACTGCCTTGTCACGAATTGCTTTTTGCTGAAGGAAATATTTTTTCGCCTCTTCAAAACGTTCTTCATCAGAAATGGAAATGCAATGCCCCTGAAAAATAACATCATCTTCCATTTGAACTTTTTTTGTAATGATATTTCCAATCACCGCAGAAGAAGAAAGAAGCTTAACGCCTTCTTTCGCAGAAATATCGCCCAACACAATTCCGCCAACAATCGCAGACTTTGCGGTAAGATTTCCGCGGATTTTTGCTTTTTCGCTTATAATAACTGCACCGTCCGTTTCAATATCGCCGTCAATATCGCCGTCAATACGGATAAAACCATTGACCCGCATATTTCCCTTTATAAAAGAACCGTTTCCGATTAGCGTATTTATTGAAATATCATCTGAACGAAATGCCATATATTCCTATTTAGAAAACTTGATATTGATGTATTTTAGCGGATCTACTACGTCTGAACCAATATGAACTTCGTAATGAAGATGAGGACCGGTTGTTACACCAGTATTTCCGATATAACCGACAACCTGTCCCTGGTTTACATATTCACCTCTTTTTACACGCATTGCGCTCATGTGGGCGTAGCGAGTATACATACCGTGCTTGTGGCGAATAATAATATTTATACCAAAACTTGCGTCATAACCAGCTGATACAACCTGACCATTTGCTGTAGCCATAATCGGGTCGCCAGAACGCCATGTAGAAAAGTCAATTCCCTTGTGAATGTACCACTGCCCCGTAATCGCATGGATGGTAGGTCCGAACTGTTGGGAAATATGAACATTAGGATTGTTCACTGGCCAAATATTAGGAATCTCTCGGAACAAAGAACTTTGGTTGTCGAGCATTTTTCCAATCTGCTCAATTGGCTGCACAGTTTCCTCAAGATACGCTGTAAGAGAACGCACATCAACAGTCTCATTAACAGAACCGCTCGCGGCATCATTTGAGCCAAGCAAAGACATCAAATCTCCACCCTGCATGGAAGCCTGGGAAACATTGTTATTTCTGTTCAATCCTAAAAGCGAAAGCGACTGCGAAAGCGAATTCTGGAAGCGTTTTGCCGCCTGCAACAAATTCGTGTTTTCATCGCGGAGCTCATCCAGACTCGCAAGCGTCTCGCGGTTCTTATTCACAAGTCTTGAAATCTCTGTGCTTGAAATAACAGCACGCCGATTAAAATAAAAGAATGAAGTTACAATTCCAACAACCAGAATAAGTCCGAACGAAAGCGCAAAAACATTCGTCTGAATATTTATAACTTTGCTCTGCGAATGTGGAACAATCATGATTGTGAGTTTGCTATCGAAAACTTTAAATAATTTTACAAAGAAATTGCCGATTGCCTTAAAAAAAGAAACAAATCCGTTCTGAACGTTTGAAGCAATCTTCTTTTCAATGTTTTTATATCTTTGTGTTCTTGCCAAGTTAATCTCCGTTAATACAGAAAATACCACGCGATTCTTTTAGTATAACAAGTGAGTTATGTACTGTCAAATTTTATGTCGATTTTTATCTTATTAGACTTTAAAAGTTGACAACTAAAAAATCCTATATTATCTTTATCGGTATAAACGAACAAAAAATGTATCGTTTTATTTAGACATTCCTGTCTACAAAATAATCTTTTGGAAGAAAGCCATGCAATTTTTTGATACTCACGCTCACATCGGGCTTATTTACGATGATCCTATCGAACAATTACGTGTAATTCAGCAAGCTAAGATTGCTGGAGTAAGCCGTATTGTCAGCATTAATAATTCTCTGCACGATTTTGCCAAGGTTTATCCGCAGATAAAGGCGATTCCTGGAATTTACCATGCGGTTGGTGTAGCTCCGTCTGAAGTGGCAAATCCTGGAGCAGATTACATCAATAAAATAGAAGAATATTTGAAACTTCCGAATGTTGTTGCCGTTGGTGAAACCGGACTTGACTATTACAAGCAGTTCGGCGACAAGCGTTCGCAGATT
Organism: bacterium; assembly: GCA_963599585.1. Taxonomy (GTDB): domain Bacteria; phylum Spirochaetota; class Spirochaetia; order Treponematales; family Treponemataceae; genus Treponema_D. The sequence goes on along the minus strand of CAVBXG010000033.1, from coordinate 14,197 downwards.
GAACTTTTTATCACTCAGCTTGAGATTGCGCAGAAACACAACTTGCCGGTAGTAATCCACAACCGAAACGCAGGAAAAGACCTTTTCGACATTCTGAAAGAAAGAATTCCTAGCGCGGGTGCAATTCTTCACTGTTATTCAGAAGATGCCGAGTATGCGAAAAAGTGCCTCGACATGAACATCTGGTTCTCTTTTGCCGGAAACCTGACTTACAGAAACGCAAGAAACCTGCACGAAACGGTTCTGAACATTCCGCTTGAAAGAATTCTTATTGAAACAGAATCGCCGTTCATGATTCCTGCAGAATACAGAGAAAGAAAACGCACAATGCCGGCATATCTTCCGTCTACAGCGAAGTTCCTTGCGGAAATGCTCGAAATTGACCTTGAAAAACTCAGCGTCCAGCTTTGGAAAAACAGCTGCAAAGCGTTCAATCTGCCGGAAGAATAAAATGCTTTATCATCCAGTAAAAATTGGAAAAATCGAACTGAATGGCAATCTTTTTCTTGCGCCGGTTGCAGGCTACAGCGACCGCTCGTTCCGCTCAATCTGCATTGAAAACGGAGCGTCGTTCACGTACACAGAAATGGTTTCCGCAGAGGCGCTTACAAGAAACAACTTAAAAACAGAAACTCTTATGCGCCGTGCCGACAACGAAAAAGTTTATTCAGTTCAGATTTTTGGCGGCGAACCCGAAAAAATGGCGGAAGCCGCTGAAATTGTGCTGGAAAAAACTCACTGCGAATGTATTGACATAAACTGCGGCTGCCCTGTTCCAAAAATTGTAAAAACCGGCGCAGGTTCAGCTTTGACACAAAATCCGCAGATGCTAAAAAAAGTTGCAGAAGCCGTTGTGAACGCCGCAAAAGGAAAAGCCGCTGTAACCGTGAAAATCCGTTCCGGCTGGGATCAAAATTCAATAACATACAAAGAAGCCGCAACCGCCGCGCTTGAAGCCGGAGTAAACGCAATCACAATGCATCCGCGCACAAAAGCGCAAGGCTACGAAGGAAAATCAGACTGGAGCAAACTTTCGGAGCTTGTAAAACTTGCGGAAGGAAAAGTTCCTGTGTTTGGCTCAGGAGATCTTTTCACGCCGGAAGATGCAAAAAGAATGCTGGAAGAAACTGGCGTTGACGGAATAATGTTCGCACGCGGTGCAATGGGAAATCCATTTATTTTTACAAAGACAATACAGCTTTTAACAACAGGCTCTTACGAAGAAATTCCTGTTGCAGAACGGCTGAAAACCGGCTTCAAGGAACTGGAAATGCTTTCTTCTGACACAAACGAAAAAAGCGCGTGCATGGAAATGCGAAAAAGATTCTGCGCATATTCAAAAGGAATTTCCGGCGGAGCCGAACTGCGGCAAAAAACAGTCCATGCTTCCTCAATACAAGAATATCATGCGATATTTGACCCTTACATAATTTCGGGATAAACTAAAAATTATGGGTTTACTACAGGCTATTTCAGAATTTTTTGAATCGATTTTCAACAAGAATTCTCCGGAAGTGCAAAAAAGAGTTCAAATGCGAAAACTTGAAAACGAGTTGCGCTCGCAAGAACCGATTATTTTTAAAAACGGAAAAATTCTTCCAAATTTTGCAGAAGCAATACGGATTCTTTACACAAATACAAAACCTCTGAATGACCTGTTTTCTTTTACAATTTTTGGCTCTGATGTTCCAAGAAACCTGCGCTTTGAAAACCAGCTTGTTCTTACAGGATTTTCCACGCAGACGCAAAAACTTGTGGCATCACTTGAATACGAAAACAGAAAAGCCGAGCTTGAAAGCAAATCCGCAATGACAACCTCGCAACTTTTTGACCGGCAGCACAAAAACCTTGAAAAAATTCTGCACGAGCTGAATTCAGAGCCATTCAAAAAAATTGACCACGATTTGAATATTCTTCACCAGTTTGGCGATTTCTGCCGCTTTAACTTTGTGACAATCCTTCAGATTTTCGACCCAAATTTTATTTCGGCGGACTCAAGCTACAAACCGAACTATCTTGAAATTCCTGTTGAAAAAATAACAAATGTCCTGGAAGACCTTTATTTCATAATCCGCGGACTGAACATTACAAAAAGCACCGCAAACGCAATCACCGCACTTTTTACGCTGATAACAGGCTCTTCTTTCGCGAACCAACATTCCGAGGATTCGCTTAACGAAAACCTGAAAAGAATCGCATTTATCCTAAAGCACATAATTTCGCCGGAACGAATAAGACTTCTTATTTGCTATACAAAAGGCGACCTGAACTACGCTCCAAAATTTGCAACATACAACGATTCCGCGCGAAAACACTTTAGCGAGATGATTCAGTCAAAATTCAAATCTGATGAGCAGCGAATAAAAACAGAAATGAAAGACGAAAGAATCAACAACGAGCTGCAGAATCTTTTTGGAACAACTGAACTTTTAACGTTGAACGGCTACAACAACGAAACGAACGCAAAACTTCTTGCAAATTCCTCAGTTTCATTCGCCTGGATTATGCCGATGCGAATCCTGAAAACTTTTCTGGCAATTTATCTTTCAGATTCAATCCGCTCACTTTTAAACGATTTGATTGTTGAAGGATTTTTTAACAATCCGCAATACAAATCAGATTTTGCCTCGGATGTTTTTGCATCTTTGGAAAGCTCAAAAGCGATTCAGGATTTTGAGAATTCTTTTTCAAGCGGCGAGCAGAATTCCGTTGCAATGCTGGAAGGATTTATCCACGATTCGCACAACGACCCGGAGTTTTTCAGAAAACTGGAGAATATGGTTTCCACAATCAATGACCAGGCGAACAGAATTATTTCCCGCGAGATAAATAATATCCACAGACTTTCAAATCATATCTCAGGAATTCTTCAGGATTCCAAAAAACCGACAAGCGAAATCATTTCCAATTTAAAAGTTCTAATGATGTCATCAAGAAATCGCGATAATACAAATATAATGGAAGAACAATTTCCTAAGTGGGAAATATTTTTTGAAATAATGAAAAATTATGCTATAATCTCTAATTAAGCCCATTCGTTCGGGGGGGGGGAGAACAAAGTGAAGGAAACGAAGCCAACTAGTCAAATGATTGCGGAATACGAAAAACATATTTACGATCTGGAACAACTTTTAGACATCTCACGCTCGTTCTGCTCCACTTTGGAAGGTCCGAAACTTCTTGAGTCCATTGTTTTTTCATGTATGGCTCAGATGAGGGTTACAAACGCCGGAATTTTCGTTCTTGACATTTTAAATTCCGAATATTTCCAGCTTGAAACAAAACAAAGCGTAATTGACCCGCAATCAAACCTGAAATATCAGATTCCTTACACAGATCCTGTAATAACAACTCTTTCCGAAGAAAAACGACCTGTAACGCTGGACTATTTGCTTGAACACAGCCCGCACACAACCGTTGGAGAAATGCTGAAATCATTAACGCCAACGCTGATTGTTCCGCTTATTCAAAAAAATCACATCAACGGAATTCTGTTCCTTGGCGAACGATTTACTTTTGAGCCGGGAAGCGACATTTCCTACACAGACTACGAAAAAGATTTGATTCAGAACATCGCATCGCTAGGGGCAATCGCAATCAACAATTCCGCGCTGATTGAACGTTCTTCAACAGACATGATGACCCAGCTCAAACTGAAATATTATTTTTTCAACGTGCTTACAGAAAAACTGGACAACGCAATGACGCAGAAAATTCCGCTGGCGATTCTTATGTTCGACATTGATTTCTTTAAGCATTTCAACGACACTTACGGACACGAGTGCGGCGACTACGTTCTGAAGCAGGTTGCGCATCTTATAAAAACCGGGCTCCGCGATGATGACCTTGCAAGCCGTTACGGTGGCGAGGAATTTACAGTTCTTCTGAACGACACAAAAAAAGATGATGCCGTGCAGATTGCGGAAAGAATCCGTTCCACAATAGAAAATTTTGATTTTACGTTCAATGACCAGCACATGAAAGTTACAATTTCCTGCGGCGTTTCTGTTTTTGACCACAAAACAAATCCTGTTACAGTTGCGGCTCAAATTGTAAACCAGGCCGATCAAGGATTGTATATGTCTAAACACAACGGAAGAAACAGAGTTACCTACGCGCCGCCTTCGCTGGTTTCAACCGATTATGTTGAAAAATAAACTGAATCTTCTTTTTAAATCACTTTTTTTCTCTATTCTAATTTTTGCCGCAAAAGCGCAAACCCCGAACTTTGAAGAAATAATTCACATTCACGTTTGGTCAGAGCTGGATGCCTACCCGGAACTTTCAGAAGCGCAGAACACAGAAGCTGGAATTTTTGAATATTCAACAAAACGAATCAAAGATGTTGCGCCTTTTCTTATAAACGGAATGGTCTACGGCTGGAATTTTGTCTACACTCCGTCGGACAAGTTGCGCGCAATTGATGAATATTTTGAAATTTCGCCGATAAATCAAATCGACACAAAAACAAATCAAATCACGTACAAAAATCCGTGGATTCAGGACAATTTAGTGCACATCTGGGCGGAATACGCGCGCACAAAAAATCAAATCCACAGTTTTAAAGCGTGGGAAACAACGACAACGCAAAAAACTCAAGGGACTGGAACGGCATCAGTAAAACTCGGTTTTGAAGGAATCACAGAAGCCACAAAAAATGCTGTCCGCGACGGAATAAGGAATTTTTACCGCCCGATAATCAAAAACAAGCCAAAAGAAATTTCCGGCAGAATTATTATTTCAAAAGAACCAAAAATCGGAATAACTCAAGGTCAATATTCGGTTAAACTTGATTTTTTTTTAGAAACAGATAGAATTATAAAGCACACGATTTTTTAATGTCGCAAAGCGTTTAGGGGGTCTCTTATGAAGAAAGTTCTTATTTTATTACTTTCAATGTCTATATTTGCTGGAAATATTTTTGCTCAATCCGAAGTTTCTGCGCTTCCTGATGAAAAGAACAAGGTGGATCTTTCAAAAAGAGTAATTGTTCCAGAAGTTCAGCACACAATCGACAAAACTGCAAAGGTAAAAATTGAATATACACCGATGACAGACGAGGCAAGAATCTATTATACTGCTATGTACATAACTTATGACTCTGGCGAAGCAATGAATGCTGTTCTTGGCTGCCTTGAAGATTTTACAAAACAGAACAAGTTCTATCATTACACATACTTGGACAGAGACAGAGAACGATATTTTAAAGATGACCGGGGAGTAAGCTGGGCACAATACATTTCCCACGTAAAATTCACTCGATAATCTTTTAGGTCAAACAAATGGATATTTCAAACATTATTAAGAATCTGCATCCGCTGGAAATCAAGGTGCTTTTAAAGTATTCAGATAAGGACGAACTTACTTCTGAAAAATTAATCAAAGAACTCGACTACAAAGAGGGACACGCAAATCAGGCTTTTTCTTGGTTGGGCGGAAAGGAACTTCTTAAAGAGATTGGACGAGTTGCCCACACTTTCTACGAAATTACAGATATGGGCAAAACGCTCGCAAAAGATGGAACTGTTGAAGAACGCGTTGTTTCTTTGCTAAAAGATTCTGGCGCAAAAACACTTCCGGAAATTGCCGCGGCATTAAAAATTGAAAACAAGGACATCGGTTCTGCATTTGGTCAGCTTGCAAAAGATGGCGTTCTAAAAATGAATGCTGAAAAAAAAGCCGAACACACAGGAGCGGCTCTTCCGGCAAGAATTGCGGTTGTTTCTGAACTTTTAAAAATGGCGGAAAAAAGCCAGAACGGTCAGATTGACAAAAAAGACCTTTCAAAAGAACAGCAGGACGTAATTGCAACACTTGCAAAAAAACGAGGCGCAACAGACAGTCCATTTAAAATCATTGAACGCGAGACTGTAACATACAGACTTGTTCCAGAAGCATCTCAGATAAAATCTGAACTTGAAAAAGCTGGCGTAACAGGAAACGAAATTGGCGAAATAACTCCAAAAATGCTTGCAAGTGGAGAATGGAAAAACGGAACTTTCCGCGGATACAACATTTCTTTGCAACCTGCACGAATCATTCCGGGAAGAACAAATCCTTATGTTCAATTTTTGGAATCTGTAAAAGATAAACTTTGCTCGCTCGGCTTTCAGGAATTTGACGGTCCGCTTGTAGAAACAGAATTCTGGAACGGAGACGCATTGTTTATGCCTCAGTTCCATGCCGCACGCGATATTCACGATGTTTACCGCATCAAAAATCCGATACACGCAAAATCAATTGAAGAACCATATTTGAGCAATGTTGCCCGCGTACACGAAAACGGCGGTGATTCTGGAAGCCGTGGTTGGAACTACAAATTCGACAGGGAATTCACCCGTCGGCTGATTCTTCGTTCACAGGGAACAGTTCTTTCCGCACACCAGCTGCACAAAGCTGAAGTTCCGGGAAAATATTTTGGAATCGCACGTTGTTTCCGCTACGACAAAGTTGATGCAACTCACCTTTCAGACTTTTACCAGACAGAAGGAATTGTTATAGGTGAAGAAGTAAACCTTAGAACATTGCTTGGATTCTTAAAAATGTTTGCGACAGAAATTGCGGGTGCAACAGAAGTAAAATATGTTCCGGGTTATTTCCCATTCACAGAACCATCTGTTGAAGTTCATATTAAACACCCGGTTTTGGGATGGTTTGAGCTTGGCGGCTCAGGAATCTTCCGACCAGAAGTAACAAAAGCAATGGGAATTGATGTTCCTGTTCTTGCCTGGGGAATCGGAATTGACCGAATGGCATTGATGGCTCTTGGTCTGAACGATCTTCGGGAATTGTTCTGCGAGGACATTGAACGGGTAAGACAAAGAACTGCAAAATTCTAAATGCTTTAGTGGTCATTGAGCTTGTCGAAATGACCACTATTTTTTTCCGGTGGTTTCGACAAGCTCAACCACCACAATTATTCCACTTCAACTTTTTTGATATGCGCGCCTAGACTTTTTAAGCGTTCCACAAGATTTTCGTAGCCGCGCTCAATCTGATAAACATTGCTGATTCGGCTTTCACCATGCGCTGCCATCGCCGCGATAACCATTGCCATTCCGGCACGGACATCCGGCGAAACAAGATGCTCGCCGTGCAGAACCGACGGTCCGCAGACAATTGCCCGGTGAGGATCACAAAGCGTAATCTGCGCGCCCATACCAATAAGTTTATCAACAAAAAACATTCGGCTTTCAAACATTTTTTCAAAAATCAGAACAGTTCCTTCAACCTGAGTTGCAACAACTGTCATAATCGAAGTTAAATCCGGTGGAAATCCCGGCCAAGGCGAATCATCAATCTTTGGAATTTTCGTTCCGATGTCGGCGTTTGTTTTCATTTCTTGGATGGAAGAAACTTTTATCGTTTCGCCTTCCTGAAGCCACGAGATTCCGAGTTTTGCAAAACCGACTTTTAGCGGGCGCATATCAAGATTTTTTACGCCTTTGATTTCTATGCTTCCTTTTGTTGCCGCCGCAAGCCCGATGTACGAGCCGATTTCCATGTAATCAGGTCCAATTTCAAATTCGCAGCCATGAAGTTTTTCAACGCCATAAATTGTAAGAAAATTTGAACCGATTCCCTGGATATTCGCGCCCATTGCACAAAGCATTCTGCACAAATCCTGAATATGAGGCTCGCTTGCCGCATTTGTGATTGTTGTTTTTCCAGCCGCCAAAACCGAAGCCATAAGAGCATTTTCTGTGGCGGTTACAGAACATTCATCAAGAAAAATATCCGTTCCAATCAATTTATTTGCGACAAAAGTAAAATGACCATTGATTTTTACCTGAGCTCCAAGCTGCTCCAACGCCAAAAAGTGCGTATCAAGCCTGCGACGACCAATCACATCACCGCCCGGCGGAAGCATTTCCGCTTTTCCCAAGCGCGCAACCATTGGACCTGCAAAAAGAATTGACGCCCGGATTTTTTTTGAAAGCGCAGCCGGAATTATGCAGGACTCAATATCTTTTGCCTCAATTTTCCAAGTGTTTTTTTTGAGCAAAGTTGCTTTTGCCCCGAACGACTGCAAAATATTCAGCATAACAGCAGTGTCCTCAATATCTGGAACATTGCGCAAAATAACAGGTTCTTCTGTAAGCAAAGCCGCGGCAATACAAGGCAAGGCCGCATTCTTATTTCCACTGGCGGTAACTGTTCCTTTTATCGGAAAACCGCCTTCTATCAAATATTCGTGCATAATTTTTCCTATCTTATTTAGTTTCGGCGATTTTTTGCGCCAAGTTTATAAGAACATCTGTCGCGGCACTCATTTGCTCCAGACTTGCCCATTCACTTCTTGAATGATAGTTGTGTCCGCCTGTAAAAATATTTGGAGTTGGAATCCCCATTTCTGAAAGCCTTGAACCGTCTGTACCTCCGCGGATTGGAACAAAAACTGGCGTAATTCCACTTTCTTTATACGCTTTTACAAGATTTTCTACAACCAACGGATTTTTTTCCAACGTTGACTTCATATTTTTGTATTGCTCATTAAAACTAACTTCTGCAACGCCGCCAAAAGAAAGAGCCGCTGATTCTGCGATTTTTTTTACTGTTTCAATGCGTTTTTTCATTCCTTCCGCTGTAAAATCACGCAGAATCATTGAAACCGATGTTTTTTCAACAGAACCGTTGATTTCAAGAACCGCAAAAAATCCTTCGTAACCGCAAGTTGTCTCAGGGCGTTCTGTAACCGGAATTGATTCAACAAAACGGCTTGCAATATTCACGGCGTTTACCATTCCACCGGCACGAGCCGTTCCTGTGTGCGTTGATTTTCCTGTAAAAGTCACGAACGCAGAATATGCGTTGAAACATTCAGTTTCAAGTTCGCCAATATGACCGCCATCAACTGTGTATGCAAATTTTGATTTTATAAGATTCAGAGGAACTTTATCCATTCCGTGACCAGTTTCTTCATCCGGGGAAAAAATCACTTCAATTTTTCCATGTTTTATTTCTGGATGAGAAACAAGATATTCTATACAAGTCATAATTTCTGAGACACCAGCTTTATCATCTGCACCAAGCAAAGTCGTTCCATCGCTGGTAATTATTGTTTCACGTTTTTCAGCAGCCTGAGCAAGCGCAAAATCTTTTTTTGGATCATGGCGGACATTGCACTGCAAATCAATCGGCGTTCCATCATAAGAAGGATAAACAATCGGCTTTACATTTTTTCCGGAAACTTCATCAACTGTGTCGATATGCGCAAGAAGACAAAAACTTGGAGCATTTTCAAAACCTTTTGAAGACGCAAGATACGCATAAGTGTAGCAGTTTTCTGTTATCTGGACTTCCTGAAGCCCCATTACTGTAAGTTCTGCAGAAAGCTGCTTTGCCAAATCAAATTCGCGTTCCTCGCTTGGCATAATTCCTTGTTCAGCCTTTTCAAGATTTGACTCTGTCCAGATTTTTACATATTTTATAAAACGATTTAAAAGTTGCTCCTGAATCTCAGAATCTTTTGTAACGTAATTCATAATTCCTCCCAAAAAAATAAATCTACCTGAAAATTATTCCAGCCAGCCTTGCACTGCCCCGATTATGCTTGCGCTTACGGTTGCCGCTGTTTCTGTGCGCATTATGCGTTTTCCCATTCCGCAGCGGATGTAGCCGCTTTTTTCAAGCAGAAGCCTTTCGTTGTTTGTCCAGCCGCGTTCGCTTCCGATTGCCGCGATTATTGAATCAGGTTTCTGTTTTTGCGAAAGAAGAACTTTCATCAGCGAGCCGCTTGGATTTATATTGTCAAGGCAAAGTTTCAGTTCATCTTTTGAGCCGTCGTTTTCAAGTGCCGAAAGACATTCTTTCAATGTTTTATGAAGAAACAAATCCGGCACGCAAGTTCCTCCAGCCTGAACTGTTCCGTCAATCAGCATTTTATAGGCAGTTCCGTGTTCCACAAGATTTGACTGCATATACGATTTTTCACCAAGCTCCGTACCGGTAAGATGAACTTGACTTACGCCCAAAGCCGCAACGTCGCGCAACAGGCGTTTTAACTGAATCGGCCGAGGGAATCCAATTATCATTTTTAAAGGATAAAGCGGTTTTCCGTCAGATTCAGGCTCAAAAGTAAAAAAAATCTGCTTGTTTTCAATTTTTGTTATAGTCGCCGTTCCGGATTTGCCATTAATCACGCCGGCAAAAAAAGTGTCGCCTTCCTTTTTATGAAGAATCTTGATTATATGCTCGCCGCGTTCATCAGAAAAATTCAAGGGATTTTCAAGTTCTTCTTTTTTAAAAAGACAAATATTCATATAACTATTTTAATATATTTACAAAAACACGTCAGCAAAATACATTAGACAAGCTTGAAAATAGAGTTTTTTATAAATTGTGAAAAAATCGCTTTCAGCGGATTTTTATAGGTTAGCTTGCTAACCCTTGTTCCAGACGGTTGTGCTCGCGCTACGCTTGTAGTCATCAGGGTTGCTTTGCAACTTTAATCTTTTTTATCGCACAAAGTCTTCACAAATTGTAAATCCGCTTACGCTTTTATCCATTTGCTTAAAAAACTCTATTTTCGGGCTATCAAAGCAATAAAACTCACCATTCAAGATATTTATTAAGTTGTACTTTTTTTCATAAATTCTGTAAAATAGGAATATGAATATTATCGTTGTTGGCAATGGCGGTCGTGAGCACACTATTGCTTGGAAAATTGCTCAGAGTTCTAATGTTGAAAAGGTTGTTTGTGTTCCTGGAAATGGTGGCACTGCAAAAGAATCTAAGTGTTGCAACGTTGAAATAAAAAATTGTGATTACATAAACGGTTCAGAAAATCCATATATTCAGATTGCAAAGCATGAAAACTGCACAATGGCTGTAATCGGACCGGAAGATCCACTTGCAGAAGGATTGGCGGATGTTTTCTGGGCGGCCGGAATTCCTTGCGTAGGACCAAAAAAAGCCGCTGCCCAGCTGGAAGCCTCAAAAGACCTTTCTAAGGATTTTATGGAAAAATACGGCGTGGCTTGCGCAAAGAGCAAAACTTTCACAGACAAAAAAGCTGCGGAAGAATATGTTAAACAGCACGGCGCGCCAATCGTAATAAAAGCGGACGGACTCGCTGCCGGAAAAGGCGTTGTTGTTGCGGCAACCGTAGAAGATGCGTTGGTGGCAATCACCGATTTGATGGAATCTGGACGAGTTGGCAATGCGGGACAGAAACTTGTAATTGAAGATTACTTGCAGGGCGTTGAAATTTCAGTTCTTTCAGCCGTAAGCGTAAACTCGGATGCCCCAGAAAATGCCTGCATAATTCCATTCCTGCCAGCCCGCGACCACAAGCGGCTTGAAGATGGAGCAAAAGGTCCAAACACGGGCGGAATGGGTTCTGTTTGCCCGCTTGATGACGTAACAGCAGAAACAATGGCGGAATTCAACAAGACTTGCCTTGAGCCAACTTTAAAAGGTCTTGTTGCAGAAGGCTTTGATTACCGTGGATTCCTGTTCTTTGGCGTTATGCTTACAAAAGACGGCCCGAAACTTTTGGAATACAACGTTCGCCTTGGTGACCCAGAAACTCAGTCAGTCTTGCCGCTTATGGATTTTGATTTTGTTGAAATGTGCAAGGCAATTACAGACGACACTTTGAAAAATTTCAATTTTGCATGGAAAAAAGGCTATCAGGTCAGCCCGGTTGTTGTTTCCGGTGGTTATCCTGGCAGTTACCCAAAAGGAAAAGAAATTTCTTTTGACGAGGACAAAATCTCTGAAGTTGGCGCAAAAATCTTTATCGCAGGCGCAAAACTTGAAAACGGCAAACTGCTTACAAATGGCGGTCGCGTTCTTGCCTGCTCAACTTTTGGAAAAACTTTTGATGAAGCCTGGAAAAATGCCTACAAAGCGATAGAAGGCGTTCATTTTGACGGAGCTTTCTACAGAAAAGATATTGGTTTACCTGGAGCGGCAGTTTCTGGCGAACTTTAATTTTTCGTAACAATCAAAAAAAAAGGTTCACAAAGTCGGGGTTACATGACTTTGTGAACCAAAATATATAAAAACGCGGGAACGGAGTCTCCCGCGTTTTTTTATTTTTTATTTCTACTCATCATCATACTGAAGAGCAGCGTAACCTTCTTCTCCAGTTCTGATTTTTACAACTTCTTCTACAGGATAAACAAAGATTTTTCCATCTCCAATATGACCTGTATAAAGGGCTTTCTTAGCAGCATCGATTACAGTTCTTACAGGAACTTTTGAAACAACGATTTCAACCTTGATTTTTGGAAGAAGTGTCATTTCAACAGGCGCACCGCGGTAGAATTCGCTTGCACCCTTCTGCATACCGCAACCCATTACATTCACAACAGTCATTCCTGTTACACCAATTGAATTCATCGCTGCCTTCAATGTGTCGAACTTTGTCTGACGTGTAACAATTACAACTTTGTTGAATTTTGCATCCGCAGGAGCACTTTCAGTCTTAACAGGAACAGCCTTTTCAACTGGAACTGATGTTTTTGGAATTGTAACTCCAGCTTCTTCAGCTTCTGCATATTCTTCTGAAGAATACATTGTTGCAAATCCCGCATAACCAGATTCAAGACCATGCTCAAGCTTATCAAGACCAACAATCTCTTCTTCAGCTGTAACACGAAGTCCAAAAATCTTTTTGATTACAAGGAACACAATTGTGATTGTAATTGCTGTCCATGCAGCTGTAGCAAACATTCCGAGCAACTGAATTCCAAGACATTTGAATCCGCCACCGTAGAAAAGTCCTGCACCAGAAATCTGGTTTGCACCGCCAGAAATTGCGCGGGCAAAAGCAGGAGCACTAGGAGTTGCAAAAAGACCAACAGAAATTGTTCCCCAGATACCGTTCAAACAATGAACTGCAACGGCACCAACCGGATCATCAACATGAAGCTTGTAGTCCAAAAGCCAAACTCCAAACACAACAAGCAAACCAGCAACAAGACCGATTATTGTAGCACCAAAGGCGTCTGTAACATCACAAGGGGCAGTGATTGCTACAAGACCAGCCAAAGATGCGTTCAAACACATAGAAACATCAGGCTTACCGTATTTAATCCAAGTGAAAATCATACAAGCAACTGTTGCAACTGCCGGAGCAATCGTTGTTGTTACAAAAATTGAACCAAGTTCTGAAACAGAAACGGCAGCAGCACCGTTGAATCCGTACCAACCCAACCAAAGAATAAATACACCAAGCGCACCAATAGGAATGTTATGACCAGGGAAAGCATGAACTTCTGTTACTTTGCCTTCCTTATTTTTTGTAAATTTTCCGATACGCGGACCAACCATAGCAGCACCAATTAAGGCACAAATACCGCCAACCATATGAATACAGTTTGAACCAGCAAAATCATGGAATCCAAGCTGGGCAAGCCAACCGCCGCCCCATGTCCAGTGTGCTTCAATAGGATAAATAACTGCAGAAATCACCGCTGAATATACACAATAAGAAAGGAACTTTGTTCGTTCTGCCATTGCACCAGAAACGATTGTTGCAGCCGTTGCACAGAACACAAGGTTAAAGATAAAGTTTGACCAGTCAAAGTTCGCATAGTCAGTGAATACCTGCCAGTTTGGTTTTCCAATAATACCGAAGAAAGCATTTTCTCCAAGGAAAAGACCAAAACCGATTGCAATAAACATTACAGTACCAATACAAAAGTCCATCAGGTTTTTCATGATGATGTTTCCCGTGTTTTTTGCACGGGTAAAACCTGTTTCAACCATTGCAAAACCAGCCTGCATCCAAAAAACAAGGGCAGCACCTAAAAGAAACCACACGCCCCACAAGTCGCTGGAAACGGACTTTATCGCTTCCATTAAAGCAGCAGAATCCATAACTATACCTCCAAACTGCAAAAAAAATGGCGTGCAGACAGCAGATGGAATTCCCAAATCTGTCCGCACGCCATTGTGCATACCAAAAATTTTTCAATCTTTAACAAAGTTAAAAATCAAATAAAAAAAGCGACAAGAATTTACTTTCTACAAATTCTTGTCGCCCTTGACATAAATAGTTATATAAAATTTCAAAAAAAAATGCAAGAGAAGATTAAAAATTTATTCAATTTTTTAATAGCAAAAATATCGAGTTTTTTTCTGAATAATCAAATTGAATAAGCGGGAAGAAAAAGAAAGCGGCAACCGAGCTATTCTGAGCGATAGCAAGCAATTTTTGAAGAAAATTGCGCAGTCTGATACTTTG
>CAVBXG010000032.1:0-27802 GCA_963599585.1 bacterium | reverse complement strand
TATTGGAACAGTCTTTTTTGCTTTTATTGGTTGCGTTATTGACAACTTCTTTGACGCAATTATTGAAAAAATGGACGCAAAATTAAAATATTAGTTGTGCCGATTTGACTAAAGAGCCTATAAAATTTACAATACCTTTACAAAATATGAAAAAGTGTCATTTTGTAAAGGTGTTTTTTTTGCTTCTTTCAGCGTGGATTTTGTTTTCCGGTTGTACGAGCACAAAAATAATCGGTGATTCAAATATCGAGCCGATTTACATAACAAATATAAAAAAACTGTATCTTCTTCCTCCTTTTGATATTGAAAAAAATATTGACAGCGAGCAATTGTTGACTGCGACTTTTAGCGGAAACACAATGGCTTTTCTGGCTTATTTAAAAGCTGATGAAAATGAGATTTTTCTTTCAATGTTCAATGATTTTGGAACTGGAATGGGAACGCTTTTTTATGATGGCGTGAACATTTCCTTTGATTCGCCGGTTTTTCCAAAAAATCTAAAGTCTGAATATATTGTTGCGGATTTGCAGTTTGCGTATTACAAAGTTCATTCAATCCAGAAACTTTTAAAATCTATAAAAATGAAAATGGTCGTTGAAAAAGACGGAGATTCTGAAAAACGGAAAATTTATAACGGTCCATTTTTGATTGAGGAAATAACAAAATCAGAAGAAAGCATCGTGATAAAAAATAAACTTCGTGGCTATGAATATGTCCTCCAGGAGGTTGAGTAGTTGCTTCCAGTTTATTTTTCAAGACCGGCAGTTTTTTGTGCAGCCGGAAATAATATTGACGAACTTTGGGAAAATGTTGTTTCTGGCTCCCAGAAAGGAATTTGCCGCGTAAAGGCCTTGAACGGCAAGGAATTTTTTGCGGCACGGATTGCGAATTCTCTGCTGAAAAAATCAAGCGGGCGCTACGATATGCGGATTATCCGGATTGAGGAGCAGACTGTCTGCCAGCTTGAGGATAAAATTGAATTTGTAAAGAATAAATACGGCGAAGAAAAAATTGGTGTTTGCGTTGGCTCTTGTGACAATGGCACGGAATTTTCAATTGCGGGACACAGGGAATATTTTGCGCGCGGTGAATTTTCTAAGGATTATGCGCTGGAAATTCAGGGCGCGGATTATGTTGCTTCTTTTATCAGCGAAAAATACGGATTGAAAGGTCCGGCTCTTGCTTTTGAAACAGCGTGCTCTTCCAGTGCGGGCGCAATAATCAAGGCGGCGGAACTGATTCGTTCTGGAATTTGTGATGCGGTTGTTGCCGGCGGAATTGATATTGCAAGCGACACGGTTCTTATGGGATTTGATTCTTTGGAAGCAATTTCTTCTGAAATCACAAATCCTTTCAGCAAAAACCGGCATGGAATAACTTTGGGCGAAGCTGGAAGTTTTTTTGTTATGACAAAGGAAATTCTTCAGGATGAGCTGCCGGTTCAGCTTTTAGGTTATGGTGAATCTGCGGATGCGTATCACATGACAAGTCCGGATCCTACTGGCGATGGTGCAAATCGTGCAATGGAAAAAGCCCTGAATTTTGCTGGAATCGGTCCGGAAGAAGTTGATTATGTAAATCTTCATGGAACTGGCACAAAATACAATGACAGCATGGAAGCAAAAGCGATTTCTGCAGTTTTTGGAAAAAATAATGTCGCGGTGAGCACAACAAAGCCGGTTACAGGGCACACTTTGGGCGCGGCAGGTGCATTGGAGACTGCAATTTGTTATGCTTGTATCGAAAAAAACTGCGGAAAAGATGAAATAACTCTTCCGGTTCAAGTTTGGGATAAACAGCAAGATTCTGAAATTCCTGTGTTGAATATTGTTGATGAAAATAGTAAAAATTCTGGAAAAGTGAAAATCTGTTTAAGCAATTCTTTTGCTTTTGGCGGGGCAAATTCCAGTCTGATAATCGGAATAAAATAGGGGTAAAAAATGGCAGATGTAGAACCTAAGAATGTGGCTCAGTTTATTGACCATGATGAGCTTATAAATTATCTTCCGCATAAAGGAAAGATGTTTTTGCTGAGCCGAGTTACTCAGCACGATGTTGAAAAACACACAATCACAAGCGAATACGATATTACAAAAGATTGTATTTTCTACGAAGAAGAATTTGATGGAGTTCCAACTTGGGCGGGATTTGAGCTTATGGCTCAGGGAATTTCTGCTCTTACAGGAATTACAAATAAAATCAAAGGACGAACGCCGCTTCCAGGAATGATTCTGAGCGTTGTTGATTTTAAGGCTTCTGTTGGATTTTTAAAGAATGGCTCGACTTGCCAGATGAAAATCGCAGAAGATTACCGTGATGAAGAAACTCATACTTATCGCTATTTGTGCAGTCTTTTTGCTGAGGTAGGTGACACAGAACCTGCTGCAACAGCAAAGATTACCGTAATGGAAACTGAAGATATGCTTGCAATGTTCAAGGGTAAGGCTGAATAGGCTGATGCGCTAGGCGAAAGTTTTATAATTTTTGGGGGAAATATGAGCGAAAACGAAAATAAGAAAGTTTTAGTTACTGGTGCTTCTGGTGGAATTGGCCGTGCCTGTGCAGTTGAAGCCGCAAAAGCCGGATATTATGTTATTTGTCATTACAATGGAAACAAGGCGCGCGCGGAAGAAACTCTTGCGGAAATAAAAGCTGCCGGCGGAAATGGCGAATTGATTCAGTTCAATGTTGCCGACCGCGAGGACTGCAAGGCAAAACTTGGAGAAATGGTTTCTAAACTTGCAGAAAACGGCGAGATTCTTTGGGGAATTATTAACAATGCAGGAATTACCCGCGACAACACTTTTGTTGGCCTTGAAGACAGCGACTGGGATTCTGTACTCCACACAAATCTTGATAGTTTTTATAATGTTCTAAAACCATTGGTAATGACTATGGCTAGCCGAAAAAACAAGCGTGGCGGAAGAATTATTACAATGGCTTCTGTAAGCGGAATAATTGGAAACCGCGGACAGTCAAATTATTCTGCTTCAAAAGCCGGAATTATTGGTGCGACAAAAGCGTTGGCTGTTGAGCTTGCCGGAAGAAATATTACCTGCAACGTAATTGCTCCTGGTGCAATTGAAACTGAAATGACAGCAAATATCATTCCAGAGGCAAAAGAGATAATGCTCAGCACAATTCCGATGAGGCGCATGGGCAAACCGGAAGAAATTGCCGCTGCGGCAGTTTTCCTGCTTAGCGAAGGCGCAAGCTATATCACAAGACAGGTTATTACTGTTGACGGCGGAATGGTTGGCTGATAGTTTTAAAAGCGAGGCGTTATGGGGCGGCGATTGAGCCCCGTTAGAAGGGGTAGCGGAAAAAGATGTGATGGTTGAGCGTGTCGAAACCAGAATATCTTTTGTAGCGAGGGGAAGGCTTTCCCCGTCTGCTGGAGAGTGCGAGTCAGAATTAGATGCGTAGTAGCTAATTCTGAGTAGTGAAGGACGCAATGCGGCCTGAACGTCGGGAAGTCTTTCCCCGACTGTTGAAAAGAAAAAGGAAAAATATATGAATTTTACAAAACCTAATGGAAAGCGTCGTGTTGTGATTACTGGCGCAGGAATGATGAGCGGACTTGGTCAGACTTGGGAAGAAGCGTTTGCACAGCTTAAGTCTTATAAGAATTGCATTAAAAATATGGAAGAATGGCACGACATTCAGGGGATGAATACGCATCTTGCGTGTCCGGCTAAGGGCGAAATTCCAAAATATCCGCGAAAACTGGTTCGTGGAATGGGCCGGGTTGCTCTTCTTTCTTATCATACTTCGCAGATGGCTTTGCAGATGGCAGGGCTTTTGAACGAGGATGGTACAATCGTTGATGAATGCAAAAATGGCAGAACTGGTGTTGCTTATGGTTCTTCAATGGGTTCTTTTGATTCGATTCAGGAACTTACAAGCGTTATGGAAGACCGTTGCACTGCAAAAGTAAATTCTTCAACTTATATTAAATGTATGCCGCACACTTGTGCCGCAAATATAGAGGTAACTTACCAGCTAAAAGGCCGAATGATTGTAACGAGCGAGGCTTGCACTTCTGGCTCACAGTCGATTGGTTATGCGTATGAGACAATTGAAAATGGCTTGCAGGATATGATGATTGCCGGTGGCGCGGAAGAACTTTGTCCGCCGGATGCGGCTATTTTTGACCAGCTTGGCTCAACTTCAATCCGCAATGAGCATCCGGAAACAGCTCCGAGTCCTTTTGATAAAGACCGCGATGGACTTGTTATTGGTGAAGGTGCCGGAACTTTGATTCTGGAAGATTTGGAGCATGCTGTAAAACGTGGTGCAAAAATCTATGCAGAAATTGTTGGTTTTGGAACAAACACGGACGGAACGCATATTACTTCGCCAAACAGCGAGACTATGGGAATTTGTATGCAGCTTGCGCTTGATTCGGCAAATCTTAAGGCTGATGATATTGCTTACGTAAATGCGCACGGAACTTCAACTCATCACGGAGATATTGCGGAAACAACTGCTACAGCCCGCGTCTTTGGTCGCAAAGTTCCTATTTCTTCAACAAAATCATACATTGGTCATACTCTTGGCGCATGCGGTGCGGTTGAGGCTTGGCTTACAATCAACATGATGAACGAAGGCTGGTTCCACCCGACATTGAATTTGAAGAATGTTGACCCAGAATGTGGCGATTTGGACTACATCAAGGATGAAGGCCGCAAAATCGATGCGGAATATGTTATGAGCAACAATTTTGCGTTTGCCGGAATCAATACATCTTTGATTTTCAAGAAGTGGCACGAAGAGTAGTATTTGCTGAAAAAGTTGGATTTTGATTGTTGAAATAAAAGTCTGGTCAAAATTCAGCTTACTTTTCGAGCAGATCTTTTAGCGTTTGAGAAATGTTCAGCGCGGTTATTAATTTTTCGGCGGCAGTTTTTGCTTTTTGTTGCGCCGCATCCAGTTGATTTTCTGATTTTTTTACAGCGCGAATCAAAATGTTTTTTGGCGTGTGTTCCATGTCAATAAATTCAAGAAGCTGAACATTGTATCCTGCGTTTTCTAAAAGTTCGCCGCGGAGCGCGTCCGTTGCAAGTGCGGCAAACCGTTCTTTTATGATTCCGTATTTTAGAAGAGGTTTGAATTCTTCTGGAACGGAATTTTTGTTCAGCTGGCTATTTATTTCGTGCTGGCAGCAAGGAACGCTTAGAATCGCCTTGCAGTTGTGTTTTACCGCGTAATTCAGTGCGAAATCTGTTGCCGTGTCGCATGCGTGCAGCGTAATTACGATGTCCGGGGCATTCTGGTAGTTGTAGTCGGCGATGTTTCCTGTGTCAAATTTTATTCCTTTTAAATTCAGCTGGGCGGCAATTTTGTTGCAATATTCAATCACATCTTTTTTCAGGTCAAGCCCGATTATTTCCACTTCAAGATGTTTTATTTCTGTTAAAAAATAGTGAACCGCAAAAGTCAGATATGATTTTCCGCAGCCAAAATCCGCAATTCTGATAGTTTTGTTTTCTGTCTGTTTTTGGATTTCCGGCAAAATATCATCTATAAACTCAAGAAATCGGTTTATTTGGCGGAATTTGTCGTGTTTTGAGCTGATTATTTTTCCCTCGCTTGTCATAAGCCCGAGCAGAACCATAAATGGCACGGGATTTCCTTCTGGAATAAGATAATTTTTTTGCCTGTCGCCATTTTTCCAGATGATATTTTTGTTTTTCGGAAGATTTTCAGTGTTCAGTTTTTTTACAAGTTTTGTTACGTTTCCTTTTTTGTTTCCAAGATAAGTTATTTCTTCTGAGTCTGTGCGCAAAACGCAATTTTTAAAAGTTGTTCCGGCGTGAATTTTTATGAATTCATTCAGCTCTTCTTCAGTTTTTTGTTCGTGGAAAGCCTGGGTTTTTGTGAATTTTTCTATGTAATACATAGTTTTGTTTGAGTTGTTCGCGGCCTGGGCTTTTATGCGTAAATATGGGCGGTCAAGAATTTCTTCAACGTTTTTTGCTGGTTTGCTGAATGTGCAGGAAATTATCATAACAGTTTAAATGTATACCAAATGCAAAAAAAATGATATATTTAAAGTTATGGGTAAAACGATTGTTTTTGTAAACCAGAAAGGTGGAGTTGGAAAAACAACTTCTTGTATAAATATCGGGGCATACATTGCTCTTTCTGGAAAAAAAGTTCTTCTTGTTGATTTTGACTCTCAGGGAAATATGTCTAGCGGCGTTGGCGTTTCAAAAGACAAGCCTACAATTTACGAATTGCTCGCCGGGCAAGTAACTGCTGAGCAGGCGATAAAACATACTCCTGTTGAAAATCTTGATGCAATCAGTGCTTCAATTGATTTGTCTGGTGCCGCAATAGAACTTGTTGAGCAGGACGACCGGGAATTCTTTCTTAAAAAAGTTCTTGACCCGCTAAGGGAAGTTTATGATTATATTTTGATTGATTGCCCTCCGTCGCTTGGAATTTTGACTTTGAATGGACTTGCCGCGGCGGATCAGGTTCTTGTTCCAATGCAGTGTGAATATTTTGCCCTTGAAGGAATAACTCTTCTTTTAAAATCAGTTAATAAGGTTCAGCAGGGAATTAATCCGAAACTCACAATTGGCGGAATTTTCTTTACAATGTATGATTCCCGAACTCGGCTTGCGCAAGATGTTGTTATGCAGGTAAAAACTTATTTTAAGGATGTTGTTTTTAGCACAATTATTCCAAGAAATGTCAGATTGTCTGAAGCTCCTTCGCGCGGACTTCCGATTTGCAGCTACGATCCTGAATGTGCCGGTGCAAAAAGCTACAAAAAACTTGCAGAGGAGATAATGCATCGTGGCTAAAAAAGGTGGATTAGGTCTTGGTCGCGGACTGGACGCGCTGATGGGCGGAAGCAGCAATGTTCCTCTTTCCGGGCTTGGAAGCGCAAAAGATATTCAAAAAGATGAGAATGGAAAACCAACGAATCTTCCCGATGGCGTGACTGTTGATGATGATGGAACTTTGTGGGCGAATCCGGCGGATTTTATAGCGAACCCAAAGCAGCCGCGAACTGAGTTTGACCAGAAAAAACTTGAGGAACTTGCGGATTCAATCCGGGAAAACGGCGTTATTGAACCGATTATCATTGAGCCGGCAGAAAACGGAAAATTCTATATTGTTGCCGGAGAACGCCGAACAAGAGCTTCGTTGCTTGCGGGGCTTTCAAAAGTTCCTGTTCAGATTAGAAAATTTGATGAGATTCAGCGGCTTCAGGTTGCGCTTATTGAAAATATTCAGCGTGCGGATTTGAATCCGATTGATGAGGCTCAGGCGTATTACAATCTGATGGAACTTGGTGAACTCACACATGAAGAAGTTGCGAAAAGAGTTGGAAAAAATCGTTCTACGGTAACAAATTCAGTCCGCCTTTTAAAGCTCCCTGATGATATGAAAAAGTCGCTTATTGATGGGCAAATTACTTCCGGTCATGCGCGCGCGTTGCTTTCGGTTTCTAATCCTGCTGACCAGCGGATTATGTTTGGAAAAATCGTTGGCAGTGGTTTGAACGTTCGCGAGACAGAGGAGTTGGCTCAGCTTTACAACAATGGCGGTCGGGCTGCATCTAATAAACCGGCAAAAAAAGTTGTGAAAAAAGATCCTGAAATTGCGCGGATTGAACAGAAATTTATCGATGTTTTCGGCACAAAAGTTACGCTGAAAGGTTCGCTTGATAAAGGCTCAATTGAAATAAATTATTTTACAAAAGAAGATTTGAATCGTCTTTACAACATAATTGCGCCAAATCAGGAATAAGATATTTCTGAAAATCTTCCGGCTTTTAAATTTTTAGCGCGCCTAGAACTTTTCCGATGCTTTCGTGGATTACAAGGTTCGCTTTGTAGTCACTGGAAGTTTCTGATTTGTTGATAAGAATTATTTTGTTGCCGTTAAAATAATCAATCAGTCCTGCGGCCGGGTAAACAACAAGCGATGTTCCGCCGATTATCAGCGTGTCTGCGTTGCGGATTGCGTTTATTGCGCCATTTATTACGTTCTGGTCAAGTCCTTCTTCGTAAAGAACTACATCAGGTTTTACAAGTCCGTTGCATTTTGTGCAGTGTGGAAGTTTGTCCGGGGCATTTTCGCTTTCTGCGATAAAATCAATGTCGTATTTTGCGCCGCATTTCATGCAGAAATTCCGCAAGGTGCTTCCGTGCAGTTCAAAAACGTTTTTGCTTCCTGCTTTCTGGTGAAGTCCGTCGATGTTTTGCGTTACAACCGCTTTTAGTTTGCCTTTTTGTTCCATTTTTGCAAGTTGAAGATGCGCAATGTTCGGCTCAACGTTTTTGATAATCAGCTTTTTTCTATAGAAACGGTAAAATTCAACAGGATTTGCGTCAAAAAAACTTCTGCTGATAATTGTTTCCGGCGGATATTTCCATTCCTGGCTGTAAAGTCCGTCCTGGCTTCTGAAGTCGGGGATTCCGCTTTCTGTTGAAACGCCTGCGCCTCCAAAAAACACAATATTTTTTGCTTCATCGTAAATCTTTTGAAAAGCTTCAATTTTTTCTTCAAAATTATTCATAATGGTTCAATTTTACCACTTGGACTGAAAATTTAAAGAATTCGGGCTAAATTTCCGATAAAAAACTGTAAAAATTTGTCAATTACCTATTTGTGGATTAAAATTAATCTGTATTTAAAAAAAGAATGGAGAAATTGTATATGAAACAGGCCAAATCACTTTTTTTTATTTTCGGTGCATTTTTATTGGGCTCATTTTTGTTTGCTAGGGATATTGAAACTCACAGCGTTGAAAATTTAAAAAGCTGGCAGGATTCTTTTGATTTGAACAGCAGAAAAGCCGGAAAATATAATATTATGGTAAAGGCGACTGACTTGAGTGAAAATGTTGCGCTTGAAGGTCCGTTCAATATTTATCTGGATCCTGATTCTGACCTTCCTGTTTGTGGAATAACGAATCCGCGGCCTGGCGTGCGGGTTTCTGGCAATTTGAATATAGTTGGAACTTGTGTTGATGATGATGCTGTTGAATATGTTGAATTGATTCTTGATGGTGATGAAGAGCATCCTGTTCGTGCGAAAGGCAAGGAATTTTGGGCTTATTATCTTGATACAACAGAACTTGAGGAAGGTCTGCATACAATCAAGGTTGTTGGTTGCGATATAAATGGTCTTGTTGGAAAACCTGTTGAAATCACTTGGAATTTGGATAGACGCCAGCCGGTTACAAATATTGACAATCATGTTATGGGAACGCTTGTTTCTAAAACTGTAAAATTTCACGGAACTGTTGCGGACGGAAATGGAATAAAAAGTCTTGCTTATTCTGTTGATCAGGGAAATTCTTTTAAAAATGTAAAACTTTCACGAAAAAAAGATAAAATTGAATTTGATATTTCTGTTGATACAAAAAAATTCCCGGACGGACCGGCGGTAATCTGGTTCAAGGCTGTTGACAACGCAGGTTCAGAAGGAATTTATTCATTTCTTTATTTTATTGATAATACAAGCCCGGATGTGAAAATTCTTCAGCCGGCGAATAAAATTCCTCAGTATGGAAAAGCTGCGGTTGCCGGTTATGCAAAAGATACAGTTGGAATTTCAAAATTGCACTGGACTTTTGGAAAAGAATCCGGGGATTTTGAGATAGTTCCAGGAAATCCGTTCTGGGCAAAAGAATTTGATCTTGCTGGAGCAACTGAAAAATCAAGAAAATTTTCAATTTCTGCGACTGATGTTGCCGGTAACGTTATAACTGTTTCTCAGAATGTTCTTATTGATGAGTCGCTTGATAAACCGGAAGTAAAAATTACATTCCCGACGGCGGAATCGCTTGTTGAAAGCGGAGATTCTGTTTATGTCCGTGGAATTGCGACAGATAAGGAAGGAATTGCTTCTGTAAAATATCGCCTTGATAACGGCGAATGGATTGAGGAGCAGACAAAAGGTGTTTTTTATGGCGTTCTTGCGCAAGGTTCAGAACTTTCAGCAGGAAAACATACGGTTTCTGTAATTGCGACGGACAGGCACGGCGTTCAAAGCAATGTTGTGACTTCGGAATTTCAGGCAAGAGGCGCAGTTCCGCAGTTTTCTGAGGCAAAAATCGCAGGAAATCCAGTTGTGAATGGAATTCAGGTTCATCCAGAAGCTGGCTCAAATTTTACAACAACGGTTTCTAGCAGCGTTGGACTTGCTTCCGTTCATGTTGAAACTCGCTGGGGAAGCGACGGACTTATTCAAAATGATTACGAATTGAATTCGGCTGGTTCTTACACGGTGAACATTCCTATAAATGATGAATTCCCTAAGGGAATCGCGAAAATTTATATTTCTGCAACGGATGTTGTTGGAAGAACACGGAATTACAAGGCGATTGTTGATGTTACAAATACTTCTGTTGTTCAGGGAAACGAGCCAAAAATTGTTTTTGACGATGGCGTGATTGATGAAAATGGAGTTATTCTGGGCAACAAGGAATTTCCGGCGAGTGCTTATTTTATTGGCGGAAATGCCCGCAGCGTTGAGATTGTGCCAAAAACTCCTTTTGCAACGGCAAGACTTTCTGGAAACCAGATTATTCTTGCGGCTGGTGATGTGAACGGTTCTTCTGAGCCTGTTGTTGTTCGGGTTACAACAGATCAGGGGCTTACTTATGATTCCCAAAAGATTGTGTTCAAGCAGGATTCTGCTTTTCCGCGGATAAAAATTTCGGAAACTTCTGATGTTCAGTTTTTGGACGCAAGCAGCGGAAATGTGACGGTTTCAGGTTCGGTTTCTTGTGATTCTGGAATCGGTTCAGTTGCTTACCGCGTGTTCACTTCTAAGGCTGTAATGAATGCTGGAGTTGTGAATTCAATGGAAACAGTTTCTGCCGGAGAAATTATTTCTCTTGGTGCAGTCCGTTCTTTCAATATTCCTGTTGATACAAGCGCGTATGGAATTTATTTTGTTGAAGTAATTGCGGAAAGCGTTGGTGGAAACAAGTCCAGCGAAGTTGTCGGGTTCAAAAATATTCCAGCGTTCCCGGAAGGCGCAAAAGGTTCGCCGAAACTTCCGATGGTTGTCTGGGCAGATGGCGAAGATGTTTACGCAGGAAGCGCATATCAAGGTGAGCTTGTAAATTCCTTTAAAATTTTTAAGCGCTCAGAAATGGCGGTTGGTGCAAACGCTTTGCAGATGTCTGTTGAATATGGCGACGGAAAAAATGTTTCTTCAAAATTCAATGCGAATAAAATTCCAGAAATAAAAGCGGCATTTGTAAAAGCTGGTGAAAAAAATTATGCGAGCGGAATTCCTGTTGTCCTGGCAAAAGGCGAAAAATCTTCTGTAACCGCGTATGTTGATTCAGAAGCGCAAATTTCTGCTGGCTACGAAATTTCCGGGGAAGATATTCCTGGTGGCTCAAGACAGACGAGCGGCTCTGCAATTGTCTCAAAATCAGAAGAGAAAGAAAACCGCTGGATTGTTGAAATTCCTTTGGAAAATCTGCCGGTAAGAATGAATAAAATAAAACTTTCTGTAAAAGCCGGTTCGGTTTCAAAAGATTTTTATGGAACTGTTGCAGTTGTTCGCCCGGTTGAATCTTCTATGATTGACGACCGGCGCGCAGTTTATTCAATAGAAGATTCCGACGCAAAATACGACCGCGATACTGGTTGCTACATTTTGCGCACAGATGAAAGTTTTAATTTTTACGCGAATGTTCCTGAACTTGTGAGCGCGGATTTTGTTTCTGCGGCAAACGGCTTGAAACTTGAACGCCAGGGAAATCTTGTGAAAATCACTGCTGAAAAAGAAGGCTCTTACAACGGAGTTGCGGTCCGGGTAAAAGATTCAAATGGAATTTCCTACACATCGGCTGCGGTGAATTTTATTGTGGATAATGGTGCTCCAGAAGTAAAAATTGTAACTCCAGAAATCCATCAATGGGTAAAAAATTCTTTGCGGATTACAGGAACTGTTGCCGATCCGAGCGGAATAAAAAGTGCTGAATATTCTTTGGATAAAGGCGAAACTTGGAAAATGCTGAATTTAAGCTCGGCAGGCAGAAATGCGGTGGGTGCGACTTTCAGTGGAACTGCTGACATTAGTTCTGCGGAAGAAGGGCTTGTTGAGCTGGATGTCCGAGTTTTTGATGTTGCAGGAAATGTTGCCTACGCAAGAACTGCGGCTTATAAAGATGTTACTCCGCCGGTTGTGGAAGTTGTTGTTCCAAACGATGACGCAACTGTAAACGGCGATAATCTTGTTTGCTTCAACGTTTATGACAACGCAAGTTTTGAAAAAGCGTTCTATATTGCGCCGCCGACTGGAAAATCTTCTGGCGCAAGAACTGAATTGACTGATATTTCTGAGACATTTGTCTCAACTCATGTAGGAACTTTGGAAAAACCAATTGATGATGGAATGTCTTTTGAATTTGTTGATGCGGCTGGAAATGT
The DNA here is from genome assembly GCA_963599585.1 of bacterium. Classification (GTDB taxonomy): domain Bacteria; phylum Spirochaetota; class Spirochaetia; order Treponematales; family Treponemataceae; genus Treponema_D. The sequence goes on along the minus strand of CAVBXG010000032.1, from coordinate 15,383 downwards.
CTCTTCTTATGAGGCGTGGAAATTCCTGATTGACTCAAAATCCGATTTGCCGGTCGCAGAAATTCATCTTCCTACTTACGAGGACGTTGTTACACGAGATTTTACGATTTCCGGCGTTGTTTACGATGATGACGGTCCTTCAACAATTTTCTACAGAATTGACAACGGTTCATACATTCAGCTTGAAGAAACTGGAACAAGTTTTGCAATCGATGTTCCTTTTTCAACAATGACAGACAATGAGCATACAATCAATATTTATGCGGTTGATATAAATGGCGTAAAAGGTCCGGTTGCGGAAAGAAAATTCAGAGTTTCTACGGAAGAGCCAAAGGGTGCGGTGGAGACTCCTACAATCGACAAGGCAAACAAAGGTCTTATAACTTTAACTGGCGTTGCGAGCGACAAAAACGGCATTGAAAAAGTTCTTGTTTCTTTGGATAACGGAAATAGCTACAACAATGCGGTTGGAACAACGAACTGGTCTTACACATTTGATTCCCGCGCGATTCCAAACGGAACAGGCGTTGTGTTTATCAGAGTTATTGATAAATATGGAATTTCCGGTTTGTATTCAAGTTTGATAAATATTGACAACAAAGCACCGGAAATGGTTCTGGATTATCCGTTGGATTATTCTTCAACAACAGGACCGTTGTTCTTTAGCGGTTATGCTTTTGACAACGTGAATATTACAGATTTGTTTGTTACAATCCGAAGCCTTGATGGAAAAACTGTTCCTAGAAATCTGCAGAGGATTGATTTTACACTCGATAGGATTATTGCGCAGAACATTGACATTTCTGCGTTGGAAAATGGTTCTTACAACATTGAGCTTACTGCGTTGGATAAGGCTCAGAATGCAACGCACGTTAGCCGAAACATTATGCTAAATAAAAACAAGGCTCTTGCAACGGTAAATCTTTTGTATCCGTTGAACGGCGAACATAAGCAGGGAACATTTAACATTTACGGAAGTGCCGAGGCTGACAACAAAATTGAATCACTCAGTCTTTATATTGATGACAAATTTGTTGCCACAACAACATTGACTGACAGTGATTATTTTAAGTTTGAGATAAATCCAGAGTTGATTACAGACGGCGAGCACACTTACAGAGTTGATGCGAAAGTTGAGACAGGTCAGATTGTGCGTTCAAGAATTCAGACTATTGAATATAATTCTGTTGGACCTTGGGTTACAATCGACAATTTTACCTACGGTGATTTTGCTACAGGTCGCCCATACATTAAAGGTCATGCCGGATATTCGTTGAGCGAGGATGAAAAAGTTGTGGCTTCAACAAAAAAGGCCACAAAAGACCAGAAAGATGCGATTAACAATAAAAAAGTCGCAAAAATCGAAATCAGTTTTGACAACGGAAAGACATTCACTCAGGTTTCCAAAGGTGAAAAATGGATGTACCGCGTAGAAAATCAGGATATTGCGGAAGGATTCCACTTTATGATTGTCCGTGCGACAATGCGTAACGGCGAAACGGCGATTGAGCGCACGATTATTCAGATTGATAATACTGCGCCAAATATTCGTCTTATCAGTCCTAGCATTGGTGGCCGCTACAATCAGGAACTTGTGTTCAGCGGACTTTCCAGCGATACGGTTGGATTAAAAGATGTTCAGCTTACGCTCCGAAAAGGCGACAAGGCTTCTTATGAAGTTCCGTCGTTTATTCAGGGATTGTATTTGGACTGGCATTTCTGGGGTGCGACTTTGTTTGACATTGGTGTTGGACTTACATTCTTTGATGACATTGTAAAAGTTCAGTTCCAGTGGGGACAGTTCACTCAGGCGCAGCGCGATATGTTCAGCAATACTTCTATGCGTTACGGCGGCGACAACGTTATGGGAATCAAGATTCTTGCGAATGTTGCAAATATTCCGTTCAGTTTCTTCTTTGGACGCGATTTTGACTGGCTCAGCGCAAATTTCGCGGTTGGCGCGCAGTTCAGCAGATTCAACGAATCAGGTTCGGGCGAGGCACAGATTCTTTCGGCGATTCTTGCCCAGCTTGAATTCCCGAAGGTCAAGTTCCCGAATATGAAGTGTTTCAGCTCACTTTCGTTGTACACAGAATTTTCTTTGTGGTTTATTCCGACTGATGTTTCTAGCACAACTGTTGATATTAATAACATTGTGCCTCAGATTGCAGAAGGTATAAGGTTAAGCGTATTCTAAGGCGGTTTTATGAAGCATAACTTTAAATTTTTTATTACATCGGCTATTTTCGCCTTGGTTTGCGGATTTGTTCCGGTGTTTGCGATAGACGCTTACGTAACGATTATTTACCGGCAGGTTGACGTTGCGTTTGTTGACAGATCCGATAAAGAACTTGACGGAATTCTTTCAAAGTCAAATGAAGACAGAAATTATTATCTTATTGAAAACTACACGATGAAAAAAATCCGTCATCTTGTAGTTGCAGAAGATTATGAATTTGCGAGCGAAGCTACTTTGGTTGTTATAGACAACAATCTTGACAATATGGAGGCGGTCGAGCTTTATTCAACAATTTCTTCAGCATTGGAAAAACAGAAAGAACAGAAACTTGCGATTGAACAGAGAAAACAGGCTGAGCAGGCGCGTTTTGAGGCAGAAAAGGCAAAGCAGCGCACAATTATTGAAAAAGAATATGTTTCAATGAACACGGCAAGCGGAAATACGGTTTATCTTAAAGGCAAGAACGAAAAACTTTCCTCAACTTATTGGGCATTCAGATTCGGGCTTTTTGATGGAACTTTTATTTCTGACACAAGCGATGATTACACAAGTTTCCGTTATGGTCTGGGCGGTGATTTTACTTATGAATACAGTTTTGACAAGTTGATGGTTGGCGCGGATATTAGCGGCGATGCGATTATTATTCCGTTTTTTGGAGATGACAGCACAATTGTCGGAAATTTCAGTTTGATTCCAAAAATCAGTTTTTCAGATTTGGGAAAATGGCTTTCGTTTAGAGCTGGATTTGCGAGCGTGATAAAAATGGATTCTGGAAACGGCAACGATTCTTGCCTTCAGGAAACTGTTTGCAGCCCGGTTTTTGGACTTGGACTGAATCATATAAATCTTGGTGGTGCGGAATTTACGCTTAATGCGGATTATCTTCTTGGTCATCTTGCGTATGACGGTTTGAATTTTGCGATGAATTCTGTTATTAATTTTGCATTGCCAATTATGAAGATGGATAAAATTCAGCTTAATTTTAATATCGGACTAAAAGACACATTATTTGTAAAAGACTCTGGCATTGAAAACCGTGCCGGAATTATTCTTGCAATTGGAGCTCAAAATGTTATCAAATAAAAAAATAGTTTCAGCCTTGTTGATGTTTTTAATCTCTTTTTCCGTGGCGTTTGCCCAAACTTCAAACGATGCGATGGTTCAACGCTATTTGGAGCGTGCCTCCGCTTCTTTTGATGATGGAAATCTTTCTGAAGCGTACAAAAATATAAATGCCTCGCTTAATTTTGGAAAAATGAATGACGGAATTATTCCGGCGAATGTTCTTGTGTTTGCGCGCTCAATTTATACCCAGCGTTTAAAAGAGTTGCAGCGAAAATATGTTGAAAGTTCGTATATCGACATAAAGACAAATCTTGTTGAAAAATATCCAGAAGTAAACACTCCTGAGCTTACAAAACTTATGCGCCAGATTGAGGCGAATGTTACGGCCGCTGAAAAAGCTGCGGACAAAAAGCAGCAGCAGGATTTTCTGGACAGCATAAAGGAATCTACAAACAGTACGCAGACGGCAATTTCTGATCTTGGTGAAAAAATGCTTGATCAGAGCAAACAAAATTCCCAGCAGATGGCGGAAGTTTCCCGCACAATGAACACAAATATGACAAAAATTTTTATCGTTGTTGTGATTTGCGTTGTTATGATTCTTTTAATTGTCGGATTGATTTTGCTGATTGTTCATTTTAGTGTTAAGCAGAATCATATTCAGCAGATGCAGTATGCGGAAGCGTTTAAACTTTTGGCGGCGAACCAGAGCCAGACAAACCAGCTTATGATTGGTGGAATTGCGGGGCTTTACAGCGACGAAGGATTGAAGCTTGCAGGCTCTTCAACTTGGAGCCAGAGTTCATTGCCAGAACCGGAAGATACTCCAGAAGAAAAAGAGGCTCTTGCGGAGCTTGCGCAGAAATGCCGCGAAATCGGTGAAAAAATTGATGCCGCGACTGGCAGAAAAAATAATTCAAAAAATGTTTCAGAGATTGTTTTCAAACTTGCGACAAATCTTGGTTGCCGCCAGCATGATGCGATGGTTTATTTCTGTGCCGCAATGGTTTATGATGTTGGATTCCTTTCTGTTGAACCGGAAACTTTAAAGGCTCAAAGTCTTTCTGAAGAGCAGAAGGACAAACTTAGACATCATATTGATTTTGCGGAAAAAGAGCTGGAATTTGTTCCGAAAAAATATTGGTCGGTTTTCAGCGATGCTGCAAAATATCATCACGAGAATTTTGATGGAACAGGATATTCTGAAGGTTTGAAAGGAGATAAAATTCCGCAGATTGCACGAATTATCCGTGTTGCTGACAGCTACAATGCGCTTTCAAGCCGACGTTCTTTCCGGGGCGGAATGGATAAAGAGTCAGCATTGGAAAAACTTGAGGCAGAATCAAACTTGTACGACCCGGATGTATTGAAAGCTTTGGAAGAAATCATATAAGGTTGAAATTTCGATTTTTATCAATTCTGAAAAATCGCTCTCGTTGGATTTTCAATTTGCTCCAGACGGTTGGGCTCGTGCTCCGCTTGTATTGATTCGGGTGCTATGCACTTTAATTGGTTCAATCGCCCAAAGTCTTCACAAATTGTAAATCCGCCTGCGCTTATGTTATATTTGTGCAAAACTCGAATTTCAACCTAAATAACTTTTAAAAAGATGCCGATAAACTATGTATGAAAAAATACGTATTTTGTTTTATCGCATCTTTTTTTGTTTTATCAGCTTTAAGTGCAAAAAAGCAGACAAAACCTTTATATAAAATTCAGGAAAAATCAAAGGCGGCGGAAGAACTTGTTCCAGACGGGGAATCAAAAGTTTTTCTTGTCGGCACAAGCAAGGGGCTTTTTAAGGTTTCTGGCGGGAATTCATTTTTTCCGATTTGGGCGGAAGGTTCTGTTGAGCAGATTGTGCGCACTGTTATTCCTGGTGAAGACGGAAAACTTATTGAAAACTGGTATTTTAGGACAAGCAAGGGAATTCTTTTCAGCTCTGATTTGGAGATTTTTGAATACAGAAATTCAGGCTTGCCTTTGTCTACGATAAAAAGTTATGACGGACAAAATACGGAATTTGAAACTCGCGTTCAGAATTTAAAGGATTTATGTGCAAATCCGCTGAATCCGCAGCAGCTTGTTACGGCAACGAAAGATGCGGTTTTTTTGTCCCGCGACGGTGGAAAAAACTGGAAAAGTCTAGGTTCAATGAGCGCGGCTACTCCTGGTGTAAAAGCGTGTGCAATCGGTTCAATGCCGGTTACTCTTGGCGACGGTTCTTTGGGAACTGAACTTGTTGTTTTTATGAGCCACCCGATTTTCGGACTTTCTTATATCAAACCAGATGCTGCACGCCCGACTTGGTATGATGTTGCAAAAGGATTTGAGATGATGCCGAGCCTTACAAGTCCTGATGAAATTGCAGATATTCTTCCTGTTCTTGTTCAAGATGAGTATGGAACTTCGTACGTTGATATTTATTTGAGCCAGAGTTTTATTCCTCGCATTTATAAATTTGACTGGCCGAACCGGCAGGGCGAGCTTATCTACAAAGGAGAAGAACCTGCGGAAACAATCGACGGACTTACGGTTGTTGATAATAAGCTGGTTTATTCAAAAAATGAAAATCTTGGCGCGCTGAACCTTGATGACTACACAAATCCTGGAGTTTCTGAAAAACTTGATGAATGGAAAAAAAGTTTTTCGTGCGTTCCGGGAAGCGTAAATTCCGCGTGGATTCCATTCAACCGTACTGGATTGAAAAAAGGAATTCTTTTGAACGAATTGTGGCTTTTGTATCCGGGAACAGTAAATTCAGAATACGGCAAAAAAGCACTTGGGCAGAAAAGTATTTATGTTTCGGCTTATCAGTGCAGACTTCAGGCTGGAATTGATAAATTCAAAAAAATCATAAAGGACAACAAACTTAACAGTCTTGTAATCGACATGAAAGATGATTATGGGCTTCTTCGCTACGACACAAAAGATGAACTTGTAAAATCCAAGGGAAAAGTTACTCAGTATGCGGTTGACCTTGATCATTTTGTTGAGGAATTCAAAAAAGACAATATTTATCTTATTGCGCGGATTGTTGTTTTTAAAGACAGAAATCTTGCGAAATTTGGCGGTTCAAAATATGCGGTCTGGAATTACAACACAAAATCTCCGTGGGTTGGCATAAAAGAATACGAAGATATTGTTGACGAGGAAACTGGCGAGGTTACTGGAAAAAATCCTGTTTATTACGATGAAAACTGGGTTGATCCGTATTGCCCGGAAGTTTGGGAATATAATGTTTCGATTGCAAAGGAACTTATTGCCCGCGGATTTGACGAAATTCAGTTTGACTACATAAGGTTCCCGACTGACGGCTACAATTTGCGCCAGGCAAGTTACCGCTGGAAAAGTGAAGGAATGGATAAGGAAAGTGCTCTTGTTTCTTTCTTGAAATATGCGCGTGAAAATATAAAAGCTCCAATCGGAATTGATATTTACGGCGCGAACGGTTGGTACAGAAGTGGAACAAGAACAGGTCAGGATGTTGAAATGATGGCTGAATATGTTGACGTTATTGGTCCGATGTTTTATCCGAGTCATTTTGAAAATGCGTTTATGAATTTTCCTCCGGTGGAGGACCGCGTTTACCGGATTTATTATTACGGAACTTACAGAAATTCAATTCTTGCAAGAAATCGTGTTGTTGTTCGCCCTTGGGTTCAGGCTTTTTATCTGAATGTGAGTTACGACCGTCAGTATTACAACAAAGATTATGTTCTGAAAGAAATTTTTGGAGTCCGAGATTCTGTTGATCATGGTTATATGTATTGGAATAATTCTGGAAATTACGATATGCTTTCGCCGGATATTTCCAATGATGATCCATTTATTGGAACTTGCCCAGAGTCTAGTTTGAATTTTAGAAAACCTGCGATAGGAACTCAAGAAGCTCCAGAATTTGAAAACGAAGGACTTTCACGGGTTGATAGAATTTACAATCATGAAAGAAATCTGCGGACTTCAAGAGAGTCTGTGTTTACGCCGTTTCTGCAGATGAAACTTTTTAATAGAAATATTGAAAAATTCTAAAACAGAAAAGTTTAGGCTTTTTCTGTTTGCAGTTGTTTTTCCAGTTCCAGAATTTTCTCCAGCGGAAGGGAAGTCGCTTTTGCAATCTGCTTAGGATTAAGGCTCATTTCAAAGAGATTTCTTGCGGTTTCAATCGCCCGTTCTGTTGCGCCTTCTTCAAAAGCCTCTTCTTGTTTCACCCGAATATCTGTGTCGTAGTCATAGTCTGCAATCAGCATATTTCTTACCTCCGTGCTGTTCCGCTTTAGGTAGTCAACAAGGATTCCTTCCTCTATGCAGCGTTGGATTGCATTTGTGAGCCAGTCCTGGATTCCGCCCGATTTTGCCGCGGTCGCATACTGCACAAGCGTTGCGTATCCGCGGAGAGCCGGACAGTTCTGCAATATTGAAGAAACCTCTTTCTTGTTAATATTATACACTTTTACTGAAAGTTCAAGCGGAATTTCCTGCCGGTTTTTATCATTGTCAGAAAATGAGTTGCTAAGAAAAAGATTCTTTTCCGCCTGATATTCTTTCGTTCCATTGTAGAAAACATAAAACTCCGGCTTCGGAATCTTTATCATCTTTTCCTTGTAACGTTTTTCCAGCGGAACAAGTTTCTCGTAGAAGCGCGAGACATATTCCAGAAAGCGCAAAGGCATATTCTCATTTACGGTTGACTGCTGCTCGACCAGCACAATCAGGTTGTCATTCACCAGCATGGAGACATCGTTGTATCTGCCTGTGTAAACAGTTTTTTCCAGCATTACAGGCTCGATTTTTGTCTCGTTGAATTTCAGGTCGGTTCCGTGGAGCGCATTGTAGAGCGAAAGGAAATTCTCCTTTGCCTCGGGGCATCTTGCGAACAGGTCAACGAACAGAGAATCCTTGTAGTTTCTGGCGGATTTCTGCAAGTCCGCGTTTTCATTTTGTATGTCAATTTTTTCTGTAAAATCTTCCATACTTATATATATGAAAAAAACTTGCTGTTTCTGAAGTGAATCACAAAAAAAAGTGGAAAATTGTTAAACATTATTTGAAACAAAACGAAAACCTTGGACAAAAATGCAAACAACTGTATTATTGTATAATCCACATGAAATAGAAAAAAATCAATCTTTAATTTTTACGGAGTTCTAAAATGTCTAATCCAAAATATGTTCCAGAAGAGCCGATTTGTGCAATTGCTACGGCTTTGGCTCCGGCGGCACTGGGGATTGTCCGCTGTTCTGGAACGGATTGTGTTCAGTTGCTTTCAAAAGTTTTTTCGCGTTCGGATGCGTTGGTTCAGGCGGCTGGAAATTCTCTTGTTTATGGATGGATTAAAAACGGAAGTGTAAAGATTGATGAGGTTCTGGTAAGCGTTTTTCGCGCGCCAAAAAGTTTTACAGGCGAGGAAATGGTTGAAATCAGTTGCCATGGCGGTCCGGGCGTTGTTATGGCGATTCAGAATCTTTTGTTGAACAATGGATTCAGGCAGGCGGAACGCGGCGAATTTACTTTTCGTGCTTTTATCAACGGCAAGGCGGATCTTACAAAGGCAGAAGCCGTTCAGGAAATTATTGAAAGCCGTACTGGTGAAAGCCGTAGCCGTGCGGTTGGTCGCCTCGCAGGAAATCTTTTTGAGGAAATCAACAGCATAAAAAAACTGATTACAGATACTCTTGCTTCAATTGAAGTTGAAATTGAATATCCTGAAGACGAGGAAACAATTGCGGACACTTTTGACCATTCAGATTTGCACGAGGCAATTCACCGTCTTTCTGAGCTGAATGATTCTTGGCAGGGCGAAAAACTTTATCAGGATGGTGCGCGGATTGTGCTTTGCGGAAGAACGAATGCCGGAAAATCATCTTTGTTCAATGCAATTTTAAAGGAAGACCGCGCGATTGTAAGCGATATTGAAGGAACAACCCGTGACTGGCTTGAAAGCTGGGTTGATTTTGGTGGGCTTCCGGTTCGGCTTTTTGATACGGCTGGACTCCGCCAGACAGAAGATGTGATTGAAGCGCATGGCGTTGAACTTACAAAAAATCTTACGGAAGATGCCGACATTATTTTGTATTTGTGCGACAGCAAGTCAGGGCTTTCAAAAGATGATGTTGATTTTTTGAAAAACGCGGAAAAACCGGTGATTTTCTGCTGGAATAAAATTGATTCAATAGAAGAAAATCTTGCCAAAAAGAATTCTCTTGCGTTGAAAAATGAAAATTTGAGTAATGTGAAGAAAGAAATTCAAATCAGCGCAAAGAAAGGAAACGGATTTTCAGAGCTTTACAACGCTATAAAAGAAATTCTATTTTCGGGCTTGTCAAATGAACGTCCGCAGGCGGGGCTTGGTTCTGCGCGCCAGAAACTGGCTGTTGAAGAAGCATTGGAAAGTGTGAGACATTCGCTTGTTGCCGCGGAAAAAGATTTTGCGCTGGATGCGGTTGTTCAGGATTTGGAGGATGCCCTAAATTTTCTTGGTGAAGTAACCGGTGAAGTTACAGCCGATGATGTTTTGGAAAGCATTTTCAGTCGTTTTTGTGTAGGAAAATAGCAGAATATGAAGGATTATATTTTTTTTGACCTTGATGGAACTTTAACGGATTCCCGACCAGGAATTTTTGAGTCTTTGCAGGAAGTTTTTTCTCATTTTGGAATAAAAAAGACTGAAAAAGAGATGATGAAATTTTTGGGGCCTGCACTTTGGGATAGTCTTCCAAAATATTGCGGTTTTTCGCACGAACAATGCGTTGAAGCTGTTGAAATTTTCCGGAAAAGTTACGCGGAAAAAGGAATTTTCAACAATAAAGTTTATGACGGAATTGTTTCGCTTTTGGAAGCGCTTAAGGCTGAAAGAAAACACATCGTTCTTGCAACAGGAAAACCGGAGCCGCAGGCAAATGTTGTTCTGAATCATTTTGGCTTACGGAAATATTTTGATTTTGTTGGCGGAAGTTCCTTGGATAAGACTCGTTGCCGAAAAGCCCAGGTTATTGAATATGCGGTAAAAAACTGCGGACTTTCAGAAAAAGACAAAGCGCGGATAATAATGGTTGGTGACCGGGACAATGATATTAACGGCGCGCACGAAAACGGAATAAAAGTTGTGGCTGTTCTTTATGGTTACGGTTCAAAAGACGAATTTGAGCAGAACGGCGCAGACTACATCTGTGAAACTGTAAAAGATTTGCAGGAATTTTTGTTGAATCCGAAGTTGTAATTGGGAAAAAACTGAAAATGGAAAAAATTGAAAAAAAATATATGCGCCGCGCAATTCAATTGGCTCGCCGTGGTGAAGGATGGACAAATCCGAATCCTTTGGTTGGCGCAGTGATTGTAAAAAACGGCGAAATTATTGGCGAAGGATTCCACCGCAAATATGGCGAGCTGCACGCCGAGCGCGATGCGTTAAAAAATTGTCAAGAGCGCGGAAATAATCCTGTCGGCGCAACGATTTATGTTACACTTGAACCTTGCTGTCATTTTGGAAAACAGCCGCCTTGCACTTATGCGCTTGTTGAGTCTGGGATTTCCAGAGTTGTTGTTGGCAGCTGCGACCCGAATCCGCTTGTGCACGGAAAAGGAAATGAATATTTGCGTCAGCACGGCGTTGAAGTGATTGAAGATTTTCTGAAGGATGAATGTGATGCGCTGAATGCAATTTTCTTCCATTATATTACAACGAATCGCCCGTACATTGCGCTGAAATATGCGATGACTGTGGATGGAAAAATTGCCACAAAAACAGGCGAGTCAAAATGGATTAGCGGAGAAAAAAGCCGTGCGGAAGTCCAGAAACTTAGAAACCGCTACGCAGGAATTCTTTGCGGAATTGGAACGGTCTTAAAAGATAATCCTATGCTGAATTGCCGCATGAAAGGCGGAAACAACCCGCTTAGGATTATTTGTGACTCGCATTTAAAGATTCCGCTGGAATGTAATATTGTTCAAACCGCAAAAGAAATAAAGACGATTGTTGCCGCGTTGGATTCCAAAAAAGAAACTTTTGCTGAAAAAAAACTTTCGCTGGAAGAAAAAAATGTTGAAATTCTGGTTGTTCCGCAAGATGAAAACGGAAAAATCGACCTTGAAAAACTTTTTTGCGAACTTGGAAAACGAAAGATTGACAGCGTTCTTGTGGAAGGCGGCGGAGAAATTAATTTTTCTGTTCTGGAAAAAAAACTTGCGGACTGCATTTATGCGTTTATTGCCCCAAAAATCTTTGGCGGAACAGCAAAAACTCCGGTTACGGGATCGGGCATTGAGCACCCGGCAGACGCATTTAAGTTCAAACTGAAAAACATAAAACATTTTGACGATGACATTCTGCTTGAACTGACAAAAAATTGATTTTAAGTTTTGAAAAATGCAACAAAAATGATTATGCGGGAAGGAAAAAGGCAAGTTTGGCGTCCTTGAAGTGCTTTTTGCCGAATGGCATAAAAGAATTGTCGAGCATTTTCTGAAAGAAAAGCGCAGATAATTCTTCCCGAAAAACACTTCACAATAGCCAATACTTGACTTTTGACTGGAAGCATAAGCATTTTTCTTTCACAATCAATAAAAAACTTAAAATCAATTTTTGTTGGTTCGGGGAAAACGCGGTTTTCTTTTTCTGGTTTTTGCAATACAATTATTTATTCACAATGGGTGCGCCCGGGATTGGAGTGGCCCGCCTTGGCGGGTTGCGAGCGTAGCGAGCAATGAGCGGTTAGCGGAACCACGGAAAGCCCGTTTGCGGATGAAATTTGGCGCCCAAATAAAAAAAGAAAGAAGGAAAAAATGTCGGTTACAGTAAAAGGTGAAGGTTTAACGATTGAGGATGTTTGCGCGGTTGCTTATAAAAATGAAGAAGTAAAATTGCCGGAAAATAAGGAATTTTGGGCTACGCTTGAAGAAAGCCGCAAATTTTTGATGGATTACATAAATACTGGCGTTCCGACTTATGGTGTTACAACGGATTTTGGAGATTCTTGCCATAATCAGATTAGCGTTGACAAGGCCGGCGAGCTTCAGCGGATTATCTGCACTTATCATGGAATTGGTCTTGGACCGAAATTTGACCGGGAAACTGGGCGTGCGGTTGTTCTTGCAAGATTGAATGGAAATGTGAAGGGCGGTCATTCTGCGATTCGTCCGGAACTTGCAAAAATGATGGTAACGCTTTTGAACAAGGACATTATTCCAGTGATTCCGCAGCTTGGTTCTGTTGGTGCTTCTGGCGATTTGACTCCGCTTTCGTATCTTGCGGCGGCGATTATGGGGCAGAGAAATGTTTATTACAAGGGAAAAATTGTTCCGACGATGGAAGCGTTTAATGCTGAGGGGATAAAACCTCTTCCGATTGAAGCGAAGGAAGGGCTTGCGCTTATGAACGGAACTTCTGTTATGACGGCGGTTGCTTCTCTTGCGATAAAAAAGGCTGAGCGGCTTGCAAAAATTTCTGATTTTCTGACGGCGGTTACGAGCGAGATTACACGCGGAAAAGATACGCCGTTTGTTGCGAAAGTAAGCGAAATCAAGAACCACAAAGGGCAATGCGAGTCGGCTGCTTATGTCTACAATATTATAAAAGATTCAAAGCGCGTTTTTAGATACGAGGATTTTTTGGAAAGTCAGATTTCTAAGATGGACGGGAAGAAATTTGTTGTTCAGCAGAATAAAATTCAGGACAGATATTCAATCCGTTGCGCGCCGCAGATTAATGGCGTTTACCGCGACACTTTGCGGATTGCCCGCGAATGGATTACTGAGGAATTGAACAGCGCGAACGATAATCCTCTTGTTGATATTGAGGCGGAGCGAATTTACAATACTGGAAATTTTTATGGCGGACACATTTGTGCTTCCTGCGATTATATGCGCACGGCTCTGGCAAATATTGCGGATTTGTCTGACAAGCAGGCGGAAGTTATAATTGATGGAAAATTCAATGGGCTTACGGAAAATCTGATTCCGTTTACTCCGGCGGACAGTCCGCGCGCTGGTTTGAGGCTTGGGTTCAAGGCTGCGCAGATTACGATTTCTGCGATTCGTGGTGAAGTTCAGACTTATTGTTTCCCTGTGAGCATAACTTCTGCGCCAACGGAAGCGTTGAACCAGGACAAGGTTTCGATGGGAACAATTTCTGCGCGCAAGTTGAATGAGCAGATTGAACTGGTTTTCCTTCAGTTTGCAACACATTTGCTTGCGGCGATGCAGGCGGTTGATTTGGCCGGGCTGGAAGATTTTGCGCCGTTCACAAGAAAAGTTCATTCGGAAGTTCGTAAAATGAGCGCATTTGTGGAAGATGATCGCGCTTTGGATAAGGATGCCGAAGCTGTTTGCGAATGGCTTAAGAAAACTGATTTGTTCGACTGAGTCTGATAGATGTTGAGTTCTTTATGACGGAAGAAATTAAGCAAAGGTTAAGGGAGCTTGCGGACAAATACGAGAATTCCGCTTTTTTGCAGTCTGATCCGAGCCAGTTTTTGCGTTGGTACAAAAATCAGGCTGATGTTGAGATTGCGTCTTTTGTTGCGGCAATGCTTTCTTTTGGAAACAGAAAACAGTTTATTCCGAAAATCCGGTTTATTTTTGAGACGGCGGACAAGTCTGGCGGAATTTTCTTGTGGATAAAAACTGGCGCATTTGAAAAAGATTTTTGTGCTTCTTCTGGCGATAACGATGAAAAATTCTACCGTTTTTATTCGTATGAAGAGATGAAAAATCTGTTCCGGGCGTTCAAGATTCTTCTGGAAAAATATAAAACTTTCGGTGAATATGTAAGGAATTTTGATTCTAGAAATCCTGCGGCGGCAATTTCTGAGGCTTTTGAAAACTGCAAAATTGTTCCTAAAGGGAAAAATTCTGCGAACAAGCGCATGAATATGTTTCTGCGATGGATGGTTCGTCAGAATTCTCCTGTGGATTTGGGCTTGTGGGACTGGATTTCGTCGGCGGATTTGATAATTCCTTTGGATACGCACGTGATTCAGGAGGCTGAAAAATTGGGGCTGATTCCAGAAAATTCTCCGGCTTCCATGACAACGGCTCAAAAAATAACCGCTCAGCTAAAACAAATTTGGCCAGACGACCCTTGCAAAGGCGATTTTGCGCTTTTTGGTCTGGGCGTTGATGAGGGAAAATAGAATCCGCTGAAAGCGATTTTTCACAATTTTCAAAATCTCGTTTTTTATTGGAGAAGCTATGATAACTTGGTTAATTCTTGCAGTTTTATTCAATATTTATTTTGTTGCGATGCGGATTTTCTCGCCGGAAACGATTGTTGGCTCATTTTTTAGTTTTTCTTCGGTCTGGTTTTGGCTTTCTGTTGTCTGCCTTGTGATTTTTTGCCTAAGAAAACAGCATTTGTGGAAAAAATCGCCGCGGGCTTTCAAAATTGTTGTTTTTTCAGTTTTTGGTGCTGGAATTTTGATTTCTGGAATTAATTTGTGGTTCATTTGTCATCCAAAACTTGCTGACGGCTCTGAAAATACTGAATATGTGATTCTTCTTGGTGGCGGAATTACAAAAGATGCCGAGTTGACGGACAGCGTAAAGCGTCGTGTTGCGGTTGCGGCAGATTATTTGAAGAAAAATCCAAATGCGATTTGCGTTGTTACCGGCGGAAAAGGCGTTTTTGCTCCCTGCCCGGAAAGTGATGTTTTAAAACCTGCGCTGGAATCTTTGGGGATTGAAGAAAATCGTGTGCTTGCGGAAAATCAGGCAAAAGATACGATTCAGAATTTTCAGTTTAGCGTAAAAATTCTTTCTGAATATTCGAGACATTCTGTTGAAGAAATTTTGGCCGCGCCGGTAGCGGTTGTGACAAACGATTTTCATCTTGCGCGAGCGGAACGACTTGCGCGTCGAATGGGATTTTTGAATGTTGTTGGAGTTTCTGCAAAAACTCCGGCTCTTTTTGTTCTGAACGCATATTTCCGTGAAATCCTTTGCTACATAAAGTTGAATCTGCGTATTCTTCTTACCGGCAAACCGGCAAAGATTTTATAGATTGAATTGATTTTGAATTTTATTATTCTGAAAGAAATTGAATAAGCTTCCAGTCAAAAGTCAAGATTTGGCTATGGTGAAGTGT